>NZ_JABXEO010000029.1:0-80107 GCF_013372585.1 Myxococcus sp. AM010 | reverse complement strand
GCCCCGCTCCCCCAGCGCGGTGAAGCCCGCGATGGTGTGCTCGAACTGGGCCAGCACGAACGTCACGGTCCCCACCGAGCGTGTCACCGCCAGCGGGCGGTTGTCCGCCTCCGCCAGGATGCCGCGCTCACGCAGCGCCCCCACGGCGGCACGGGACTGGCGCTCGGCGATGGTGAAGGGCAGCCCGCCGGTGAAGGACGACACGCGGACCTCGCGCAGCATGCCGCGCGCGGGCAGCTCCACCAGCCGGGGTGGCTCCTGCGGAGGCCCCACCTCCGCGACAAGCTCCCCCGCGCCCTCCGGGTAGAAGCCGGCATGCACCAGGGACAGCAACACGGGCAGGCCATACGCGTGCGCCACCGGCTGCCAGACGGTGGCCACGTAGTGGAAGCTGGGGCTGTGCGGCAGGTGCGTGCCGCCTCGCAACGTCAGGCGCCCCCCGCCGGCCAGGGCCAGCGGATAGACGAGGCACTGGAAGAGCAACGGCGTGCTGCCCGCGGTGCCCACCTCCAGCAGGTAGTCGCCGGCGCGCACGGGGGCCGGGGTGAAGGCGAGCTCAGACGCGCCGACGGTGGCGCCCTCGGCGGAGGCGCCGCCACCACACAGCGCCTCGGCGCCGCGCACGCAGGCCAGGTGCTGGGGACGCAGACCGGGCGGCTCACGCCGCTCGCGCAGGCGGGTGAGGTGGAACGGGCGGCCGGTGATGAGGGACAGCGACAGCGCGGTGCGGAGAATCTGCCCGCCCCCCTCGCCCTCACTCCCATCCAGCCGCACCAGCCCGGTGTCGGGCCCCTGGGTGCCGGTCATGTCCCTCCCGTCTCGGGTGCCACCGCGTGAACAATCAGGCTAACAGGAACGCAAGTCAGGCACCCCCAGGAGAACACCCGTCCCTCCACCGCTGCACAGAAGCAGCCCTGATGGCGTGACGCATGGTGGGTTCCCCGTGGGAGTGCCCTTCGCGCTACTCGTCCAGGCCGGGCAGCACGCCCACCTTGATGAAGCTGGGGTTCGCCGCGGAGTGGTAGACGCGGTGGAAGGCGCGCGTGAAGTGCTCCTCTTTCGCCTCGAAGATGTTGGGCACGTACGTCTGCGGGTTGCGGTCGATGAACGGGAACCAGCTCGACTGCACTTGAATCATCACGCGGTGCCCGCGCTGGAAGGTGTGGAACACGTCGTTGATGACGAAGCGCACCTTCGTCACCTCGCCAGGCTTGAAGGGCTTGGGTTCGCTGTAGCTGTCGCGGAACCGGCCCCGGAAGGGCTCGCCGCGCACCAGCGTCTGCTGATGGCCCCGGTTCTTCGTCCCCTGCGCGTCATCCCCCTTGCGCCACCCGCGCACCTTGCCCGGGTTGACGTCCACCAGCTTCACCACCCAGTCCGCGTCGGTGCCCGTCGTGGAGACCCACAGCTCCGCCTCCAGCGGGCCCGCCAGCGTGAGGTCGCGCTCCAGCGGCTCCGTCTCGAACACCAGCACGTCCGGCCGGCGCGCGGCGAAGCGCTGGTCCTCCGTCATGTAGTCCTTGCTCCAGCCCGTCATCATCTCCTGCGTGTACGGCACGGGCTTGGCCGGGTCGCTCACGTACTCCGCGAAGGACGCGCCCGTCGTCTTCGGCGCCGTCGTGGCCAGTCCCCCCTTGGGCTGGAAGTACAGCCGCGTCTCGCGCAGCCCCTTGGGCGGCCACGTGTCGAAGCGGCGCCAGCGGTTGGCGCCCGTCTCGAACACCAGGGCCTCCGGAACGTCCGGCTTCCCCCCGCCCTTGAGGTGGTGCTTGAAGAAGTCGAACGCCAGCGCCTGGTAGGCCTCGCTGGTGGCGAAGCCGAAGTCCGCGTCGCCCAGGGACTCGCCACCGCCGCGCTGCCAGCCGCCGTGCGGCCACGGGCCCATGATGAGGCTGTTGGAGATGCCGGGGTTCTGCTTCTCGATGGCGGCGTAGGTCCGCAGCGGGCCGTACAGGTCCTCGGTGTCGTACCAGCCGCCAACCGTGAGCACCGCCGCCTTGATGTTCTTCAGGTGCGGCAGCAGGTTCCGCGCCTGCCAGAAGCTGTCGTAGTTGGGGTGCGCCGAGACGTCCTTCCAGAAGGCGACGTCCCCCTTCAGGTGCTTCGCGTCCGCGTTGCCCAGCGGCCCCAGGTCCAGGAAGAACTGGTAGCCGTCCGGCGTGCCGTGCTCGAAGCGCTGCCACTCCTCGTTGTCCGTGGGCTGGGGCCGGGGCTTGCCGAAGGTGGAGAAGAAGTTGAACGCCAGCGCCAGGTTGAAGGCCCCGTGGCGGTGCATGTCATCCCAGAACCAGTCCGCGATGGGGGCCTGCGGCGACACGGCCTTGAGCGCCGGGTGCGAATCAATGGCGCCCGCCGACGCGTAGAAGCCCGGGTACGAAATCCCCCACTGCCCCACGCGGCCGTTGTTGTGCGCCACGCGCTTCACCAGCCATTCAATGGTGTCGTACGTGTCGGTGCTCTCGTCGAAGTCCTTTGGCCCGGCCTTCTTCGGCTTGTGGGGGCGGACGTTGACGAACTCGCCTTCGGACATGTTGCGCCCGCGCACGTCCTGGAAGGCGAAGATGAAGCCGTCCTTCTCGAACGCCTCGGTGGGGGCCAGCGCGGGGGGATACCGGTCCACGCCATAGGGCGCGACGCTGTACGGCGTGCGCACCAGGAGGACGGGATAGCGCTTCCCCGGTGACGCGTCCGCGGGGACGTAGACGGAGGTGAACAGGCGCGTCCCGTCCCGCATGGGGATGCGGTACTCGAACTTGGTGTACCGCGAGCGGACGCGCTCGGTGCGCTCGGGAGAGATGCTGTAGGGGCGCTTCGGGGCTGGCGGGGTGGACTGCGCCTGCGCCGGGCCTGCGGCGGTGGCCAGCAGGACAGCCGCGAGGCATCGGGTCACGGGATGCATGGATGCTCCTGGAGCGATGACGCTGGAGGGACGGCCCGCAACACCCAAGCGGCCCGCTTGTTCCCGGAATCAGCTCCGCGCTTCCTCGCCGTCATCCCGCCAGGAGCAGGTGAAGGCGCTCCCTCGCCACGCTCATCGAGCGTCAGCCGCGCCCCCGTCAATGACCGTCAACCGGGGCGCCTCCCGCTCCGGGGCGCGCGCCTCGGCCGCGGCCTTCACTCCGGAAGCCGCGCGCTCGGCGGAGGACGTGAGGGGTTGGCTGGCCTGGGACGCAGCGCGGCGCGGCGCGGGCCGCAGTGGCAGGCCGAAGTACAGGTACATGTCGAGCAACATGGAGTGCCTTCCCCTTGGCGGATGCGGGGGCGATGAAACGCATCCGGCCTGGAGCAATGGTGATGCCACCGGCAGTCCGGCCATTCACCGGGGCATGCCGCGTCCCGAGGATGCAGCGAAACGCACCGTGCCATGGGCTCCATGCGCCCTTTCGTGAAAAAGGATGAAGTTGGTGGTGGCAACCCCCGAGGTGACGTGCACCTGAGCCCACCATGCGGGGTCGAGGCTCCGGCATGGGGCTTGCCGTGCCCCCGCCCGGCTCAAGCGCCCAGCGATTCGTGCCGGGCCAGCATCTCGACGAACTGCTCGATTCGCCGAGCCCGCGTCTCCGCCTTCTTCGCGGTGTGGACGCGCCACAGGATGGCGTACCGGTTCGCCGCGTTGAGCGTAGAGAAGAACGCGGCCGCCTTGGCGTTCGCGGCCAGGGCGCGAGCCAGGTCTTCGGGCACCGTGGCCTTGCTCTGGGAGGCGTAGGCCGCATCCCAGCGGCCATCCTTCCGGGCCTGCTCTACGACCGCCAGTCCGGACGGCTTCATCCGGCCCGCGGCGATGATCGCCTCCACCTTCTCGCGGTTGATCTGGGACCAGACGCTCTTCGCGCCCCGGGGGGTGAACTTCTGGAGCCACGCGGTGTCGTCGAAGGCGTTCTTCTGCCCGTCAATCCAGCCCCACTCGAGCGCGACGTCGAGCGCCTCGGCGTAGGTGACGGAGTCGATGCCCGAGCCCTTCTTCGCCAGCTTCAGCCAGAGGCCGCGCGACGAGGCGTGGTTCGCTTCGAGCCAGGACGCCCACGCCGCGGGCGACGCGAAGGCAATCGTGGGGAGCTCAGCGGCGGGGGCCTTCTTCGCGGCGGTCTTCTTCGTCGGGCTCATGGCGCCGTCAGCGGATAGCACGGCCCCCCAGCGCACCGCCAACACCCTACGGAGGACTCTCCGCCGCCGTCTTCGTGTCTCCCCCACCGCCCAGCAGCTTCTCCTTCAATGCGCTCAGCCCCTTGCCACCAGCGGCCCGCACGCCATCAAAGGAATCCCCCGCCGCGCGGGAGAAGTCGTCCATGGAGCGCTGTGCGAGGCCTTGACGCACCCGGTCCATCCAGAGGAGGGGCGCCAGGACCTGCCCGGCCCGCTCCGCGCCCAGGAGTGAGACGAGGATCTTCTCCGCCCCTCCCGCCCGCGCCAGCAGCGCCTGCCCCAGGATGGCGGCGGCCCGGGCCTGGAGGAAGATGGGCAGCCGTTCGCCGTGCTCGCGCATCGCGTCCGCGCTGGCCTGGAGGTCCCGCCGCTCGGTCTCGCCCAGGTACGGGCTCCTGGCCAGGGTGTCGAGGTAGCGCGCGGATTCGTCGTAGCGCTCCCGGCGGAAGTGGATGAAGGCCCATCCCCACCACGTCAGCTCGTTCTCGATGCCAAGCTTCTCCAGGGAGCCCAGGCCCCGCTCCAGGTCGTCCTCCGCCGCACGCTCGCGCTTGAGGCCCATGCGGTTCCAGGCTCGCAGGAAGTACCCGGCGGCGAGCAGCGACTCACGCGTCTGTTCCGGCGAGGCATCCCGCAGCGCGGGAAAGTCGCTGGCGGGCAACGCCTCGGCTTCGGCCAGGAACGCGCTCAGCTCCTCCTCGGCCGCGTAATGATACCCCGCGCCGCAGAAGGCCATCCCCCGGCTGCCGCGAACCGACACGCGCAGCCCTGGCGGCCACGCGGGCTGAGGCGTGGCGCGCGACAGCTCGTAGAGCACCAGGTCGGTCGCGGGCACGCGGTTGCCCGAGTCCGCCGTATCCAGAACGAACCACAGCGCGGAGAGGAACGCGTGCTCCTGACCCGCGTCGTAGCCCGGCAGCGGAAACGGCTGGCCCGGCTGCATGCGGCTCCACAAGAGGGGAAACTCGTCCTCGTCGCGCTGCTCCAGCGTCTTCTTGGCCTTGTAGAACGCGACGCCCAGGTCCAGGTACGACTTCGCCACGCGGAGCGCCTCTTCCTCCGAGGCAGGCTTCGTCGGCAGCGCGCGCGTGGCCGACAGCATCTGCCCGAGCGCGACGACCTCGGCGGGAGCGTTCGGTTGGCCCTCCGCGCGCATCGTCAGCTTGAGCGCCCGGTATGGGACCAGCGAGTAGGCGTCGCGAATGCGCGCTTCGATTTCATTCCGCTCCAGTGCGGCGCGCTCCGCGTCTGACTTGCGGCAGCCGCTCAGGACCGCCAGCAGCATCATTGCGATGACGCCTCCCGGGAGGCGCGGCGCCGAGCGTGGCTTGGCGCCCTGGCACACCCCGTCCTTCGCATCATTGTTCATCGGGAGCGGAAGGTACCACGCCGACGTTGGCGTACCCATGCCTCCTTGGGAGCCGACACACGCAGGCGGTGGCGCGCGACGGGCCCGTGGATTACAGCGCCGCGAGCATGACTCAACAGGCCGCGGCTTCCGGGCGCTCCATCTTCCAACATCGCGACTTCCGCTTCTATCTGCTGGCGCGCCTGTGCGCGGTGCTGGCCGTCCAGATTGAGTCGGTGGCCATCGGCTGGCAGGTCTACGAGCTCACGGGCAGCGCGCTCGCGCTCGGCTACACGGGCCTGGCGCAGTTCGTGCCGTTCCTGTCGCTGTGTCTGGTGGGCGGCCAGGTGGCGGACCGCGTGGACCGGCGGACCATCTTGGCGGTGTGCCAGACGGTGATGTGGGTCTGCAGCCTGTTGCTGCTCGCCTTCACCCTGGGCCACATCCGCGACGTGCGCTTCGTCTATGGCGTCCTGGTGCTGTTCGGCGCGGCGCGCGCGTTCCATGCCCCGGCGGGCTCCGCCCTCACCCCGCATCTGGTGCCGCCCGAGCACCTGACTCGCGCGGTGGCCATCAACTCCACCACCTGGCAGGTGGCCACCATTGGCGGCCCGGCCGTGGGCGGCATCCTCTATGGCTGGGCCGGCGCCACGGGCGCCTACACGGCCTCCGCGGCGTTGTGTGCCCTCTCCGTCGTCTGGATTCTCACCCTCAAGGTGCGGACCGGGCGCGCGTCCGCCGAGCCGCTCTCCCTGTCGACCCTGGTCGCGGGGCTGGGCTTCGTTCGCCGGCAGCGCCTGCTGCTGGGCAGCATCACCCTGGACCTGTTCGCCGTGCTCTTCGGTGGCGCGGTGGCGCTCCTGCCCATCTACGCGCGGGACATCCTGCACACGGGGCCCTGGGGCCTGGGGCTGCTGCGCTGTGCGCCCGCGTTCGGCGCGGCGGTGGTCGCCGTCTTCCTGGCCATGCGGCCCCTGGGCGGCAACACCGGCCGGAAGATGTTCATCGCGGTCGCCATCTTCGGCGCGGCCACGCTCGTCTTCGGGATGAGCCGCTCGTTGCCCCTGTCGCTGGCGGCGCTGGCCATCGCAGGTGCCGCGGACATGATCAGCGTCGTGGTCCGCCACACGCTGGAGCTGATGGCCACCCCGGACGACATGCGCGGACGCGTGGGCGCGGTGAACATGATGTGCATTGGCGCCTCCAACGAGCTGGGCGAGTTCCGCGCGGGAGGGCTCGCCGAGTACGTGGGCGCCGTGCCCGCGGTGGTCGCGGGAGCGGTGGGCACGCTGGCGGTGGTCGCGCTCTGGGCCTGGGCCTTCCCCGAGCTGCGGCGGGTGGACCGCCTGGAATCCTTCGCGAGGACGAAGGAGCCCCCAGCGGCGGCGCCCGCGAGTTGAGGGCCCGCGACAGGCCGCTGGGTTCAGGCCGCGTCCAGCAGCCGCCGGAACGCCTTCGCCGCGATCTCCTCGGTCAGGTCACTCAGCTCGTCGCTCACCTGCAGCTCTGTCTCCGAGACACCCGGCACGCGCGTGGCGCTGAAGCCGTTGGCCACCCAGACCTTGTCCTCGCGCGCGATGACATCTCTCCGGGCGGACAGCTCGACGGGGTCGCCCCGCAGGTAGACGCGGAACATGTTCGTCTGCACCGGCTGGGGCAGCACGCTCAGGCGTTCATCGGCGGCCAGCGCGTCCGCCAGCAGCTTCGCGCGCCGGACGTGTTCGGGGATTCGCGCCAGCGCGTCATCCAGCCGCATGGCCGCCGAGGCCACGTACGGCAGCATCTGATAGAGGTTGCCCCCGTGGCGGTGCCGCCAGATGCGAGCGCTCCGGATGAACTCACGCTTGCCGGCAAGCATGGCCCCGCCAATGGCGCCCACCGTCTTGTAGAAGGACACGTAGACGGAGTCGAAGCCCCGGCAGATGTCCGCGTAGGCGCGCTGATAGAACGGCCGACACGCCCAGAGCCGCGCCCCATCCAGGTGGAGCTGCACGCCCTTCGAACGGCAGGTCCGCTTGAGGTCCTCCAACTGCGCCCACGTGGGCAGCTGACCGCCCAGCCAGCGCACCGGCAGCTCCACGCTGACCGTCCCCAGGGGCTCTCTCGCCCCGCGCACGTCCGAGGCCCGCAACGGCCGGTTCCACGGCGCGATGAGGACGTCACGTAGGCCGTGGAGCACCTCGTGGCTGTTGTTCTCGTGCAGCACGTGGTGTGACGACGGGTGCACCCCCACGTTCCGGTTCCCACTGGCATCCGCGTAGATGCGCAGCGCGATGAGCTGGCCCATGGTGCCCGTGGGCATGAAGCACGCATCCTCACAGCCGAGCAGCTTCGCGATGCGCGCCTCGAAGTCCTGCACGAACGCGCCGTTGCCGTAGAAGTCTTTATCCAGCCCCTTGCCCTGGACCCATTCGCCAATGCGGATGAGCTCGGCGCCCGGGTCCACCGGCGCGCCAGATGACAGCGCGGCCCGACAGCTCCGGCGCAGCGCCGCGGAAGACACGGGCGTTGCCACCGTCACCTTCGGAGCTGGCGCGGCAGGCACGGCCGCCTGGGCGCCGCGAGGCAGGAGCGCGGACCCCGAAAGCAGCCCGGTCAGGGCCAGGAACTCACTCCGGCTGAGGTGGCGAGGACTCATGGGACATGAGCCTACCGCAGGTCCCAATACATGACGCGCCGCAACGCCGACTCACCCAGCCCAACCCCTGACGCGGCGCGACGCACACGCCATCCCTCAGTTGACTGAACGATTGGAATACTGAATCACCATTCAACTCCTGACGCGCTGCGATGACGCCATGGGCCGGAGCCAGCGCGACCGAAATATGAATCACCCTTCAAGTCTGATTTGATTCACTGGCGTGGCATTTGGTACGGATCGTCATCCCTGTCAGCGATTGAAACGGAGCGAGCGAATGGCAACACGTCGCATGAGTGTGCGGACTGTAGCTGCGGTGATCGGTCTGTGTGGTCTGGCGTGCCAGAACCAGGATCCTGGCGAGGACCCGACGCCCACGGACCCGACGCCGGCCGATGTCGTGGCCTGCCGGGAGCGCATCGCCGCGAAGACGGCGGAGGTCACCGCCGCGGGCATCGACATCACGGCCTGGCCCATCACGGACGCGCCCGAGATGGCGGAGATCACCACCACGGTGCCGCAGAACCGGGACAACTACCAGAGCTACGACGGCCACTACCGGCCGCTCACGAACCACCCCGGTTGCTCCATCGAAAACCTCTACTACGACAGGGCCAACACCACGGGCACCACGCCGTACGTCGATGGCAACAACGACGGCAAGTGGACGGGCAACAGCGCCTTCGGCGGCCCCAACGCGACCAGCGGCTTCATCAACGGCCAGCGGGCGGTCATCGAGGGCTTCCCCTGCGCGGCCAAGGAGTACATCCAGAACAACGAGGACACCACCAGGCCCATCATCATCCTGGTCCACGGCAACTCCACCCGGCCGCACACCTGGGAGAAGTTCCTCCTGCCAGCGGGCACCACCGTGGAAACCGCGTATGAGCAGGTGCAGTTCACCGCGGACAGCACGGCGCGGGAGCAGCTGGCGGAGCGGCTCATCGCCCAGCGCTACCGCGTGCTGGCGGTGGACTTCCGCACGGACATCGTCACCAACGTGGACCCGGCGGAGAACAGCCAGACGCAGAACTCGTCGGGCAACATCGACCATGGCTGGGCCACGCCCATCCTCCAGTCGATGGTGAAGGCCGTCATGCAGAACAACCCCAACCGGAAGGTGGCGCTCATCAGCCACTCCCTGGGCGTGACGGTGGCGCGCGACGCGCTCCGCCGGCTCTACGTCGACTGGACCCAGGGCCGGGCGGGCAGCTTCAACCCCTTCACCCAGGTCAGCCACGTCATCATGGGCTCGGGCGCCAACCACGGCGTGTCCACCTATGACCCCGCGCTGGGCGAGCTGTGCGCACGGAACCCGACGATGCGCGGCACCATCGTCTGTGAGATGGGCAGCCGCTCCAACTATGTCCAGACGTACTTCCACAAGCCGCTCAACGGCCCGCGCGACCTCTTCAGCACGCCCTGCGCGGACGGCGACTACGCCTTCGGCAAGACGGGCCAGTGCGGTGGGAACGTGGTCCGCTACTACACCATCACCATGACGGACAAGGAGCAGGGCCGGAACTACCAGGACCTCTACGTGTCCGAGGCCGCCTCGCGCATCGAGATGGACGGCTGCGTGACGAACACGCTCACCACGCTGAACGACTACGACACCAGCGGCTACTTCAACAAGGGCTTCATCGCCAACCACTTCGGCTCCATGCGCTCCAACGCCGGCATGGACCTGGTGCTGCGCTACCTGGCCGAGTAACGCGCCGCCCGCCCCTTCTGGCCGCCGCCGCGGGCCCGCGCCCCTCCCCTCCAGCGCGGGCCCGCGGCGGCGGCCTCTCACGTCACCGCGCCTCCTCCTCGAGCCTGTCCATGAAGCTGAAGCGACTCCCCGTCCTCGCCCCCCTGTGCGCGGTTGTCCTGGGCGCATCGCCCGGGGCCTGGGCCCAGACCGCCGCGCCCGCCTCCTCGGAGGTCCCCACCCCGCCGGAGGCCACCTCGGCCGCTCCGCCCTCCGGGAGCGAGCCTGTCTCCCAGGCGCCCCAGGAGGACGTGCTGGCGGCCTCCACACCCGAGGAGATGGCGGGCACCACCGAGGTGGTGGATTCCCGCCCGCCGCCCGTCATCCGGCCCCGCATCGCCGTGGGCAACGAGACGTTCTACGTGAAGCCCGTGCTGGCCATCGCGGGGGGCGTGCACGTGGAGAACCTCATCCAGACGCTCAACCGCAACCGGGAGAGCCGCGCCACCACGCTGGCCCTCACGCGCTTCGGCTTCGAAGGCCGCCTGGGCCCGTACGTCTCGTTCCGCAGCGAGTTCGAGCGCAACATCAAGGCGCACGGCTCGGGCGTGTGGGAAGGCACGGCCTCCCTCAGTGTCCGCGACCAGGTGATTCGGCTCCAGCGGTGGAACACCACCCTGGAGGCGGGCATCGTCCTGGACCCCGCGAGCGTGGACTTCATCTCCACCCACGTGGCGGACACGCTGCTGGCCGACAAGTACACGCGGGACCCGCTGCTCTACAGCGGCTTCAACCGGGGCCAGGGCGCCCAGGCGGCCTATGAATGGAACGGCTTCCGCGTGGGCATGGGCTTCACCGCCGCCAACCCGCTCAGCACCTCCAGCTCCTACCAGGTGGGCGGCTCGTTCGGCGGCGGCAGCCGCTTCTGGGAGCGGCCCCTGGCGAACTACCGCAACGGCCAGCCCGATGACGACCTGCACTTCCAGGTGCTCAGCCCGTCCCTCACCTATGCGAGCGACCTGGTGGAGTTCAAGGCGCAGGCCCAGGTGTTCGACGTGAACTACCAGACGTCGTCACGCACCGACCCGCTGCTGCGTGGCAACAACCTGCGCGGCAACGTGATGCTGAAGCTGCATACGAACGTGGGCATCCCCCTGTTCATCACGCCCTTTTTCAACATCGCGCGCGTGCAGAACGACGTCGTCAACAGCGCGCCCGGCTTCGCCGACCAGCTGCTCGACACGCACTACACCGCCACCACCGTCTCCGCGGGCATGGACATCAACGTCCTCGGCCGGTCCGGCATCGGCTTCCAGTTCGCGCGCGTCTCCGACCGCTCGCCCGGCTTCGTGGTCCCGACGGGAGAGACGCCGGCGAGCGAGCCCATCACCCGCACGCTCCAGACGTTCCTCAACGTGGGCGGCACCTACTGGTTCACCGACGACGTGGCCATTGGCGCCCGCTACGCGCGCTACCAGAAGAAGCAGGACGGGCTGCGGGACGAGATTGACGCGTCGTACTTCGCGACGCTGCGACTGGTGCTCTAACGTCGTCGGAAGTCCAACCCGGGAGGGGAAGGCATGGCTGGGACACAGGACTCCATCTTCAAGGTGGCGGTGGCCAGCTTCATTGGCACCGCCATCGAGTGGTACGACTTCTTCCTCTATGGAACAGCGGCGGCGCTCGTCTTCAACCGCCTCTTCTTCCCCTCCTTCGATGCGCTGACGGGCACGCTGGCCGCCTTCGGCACCTTCGCCGTGGGCTTCATCGCCCGGCCCCTGGGCGGCGTGGTGTTTGGCCACTACGGCGACCGGATTGGCCGCAAGGCCATGCTGAGCGCCACCCTGATGTTGATGGGCGTGGCCACCTTCGCCGTGGGGCTGCTGCCCACCTACGACACCGTGGGCCCCTGGGCCCCCGCCCTGCTCGTGCTGTTGCGGCTGGTCCAGGGCTTCGGGCTGGGCGGCGAATGGGGCGGCGCGGTGCTGATGGCCGTGGAGCACGCGCCCGCCCACCGCCGAGGCTTCTACGGGAGCTGGCCGCAGATGGGGGCGCCCGCGGGGCTGCTCGTCGCCACGGCGGTGTTCTCCGTGTTCTCCCGGCTCCCCGAGGCGCAGTTCCTCGCCTGGGGCTGGCGCGTCCCCTTCCTGCTCAGCGCGGTGCTGATTGGCATGGGCGTGTTCATCCGCCTGCGCGTGGCGGAGTCCCCCGTCTTCCAGCAGCGCCAGCAGGAGCCACACCCTCCCGGCCTCCCGGTGATGGAGGCGCTGCGCACGTACCCGAAGCAGATCCTCCTGGCCATGGGCGCGCGCTTCGCGGAGAACGGCTTCTTCTACATCATCACCACGTTCGTCCTCTCCTACGGAACCGAGCGCCTGGGCCTGCCCCGCTCCACGCTGCTCAACGGCGTGCTGGTGGCCACGGCGGTCCACCTGGTGGCGATTCCCCTCTTCGGCGCCGCGTCGGACCGCTTCGGGCGCCGCCCCGTGTACCTGGCGGGCGCCGTGGGCTGCGCGCTGATGGCCTTCCCCTTCTTCTGGCTCATCGACACGAAGGCGACGGCGCTCATCTGGCTGTCCATTGTCCTGGGCATCATCGCGCACGCGGCGATGTATGGCCCCCAGGCCAGCTTCTTCTCCGAGCTCTTCGGCACCCGCGTCCGCTACAGCGGCGCGTCGTTGGGGTATCAGCTGGCGTCGGTGTTCGCGGGCGGCCTGTCACCGGTGATTGCCACCGCGCTGCTCGCCTGGTCGGGTGGACAGTCCTGGCCGGTGTCGCTCTACATGGTCGCGCTGGCCGTCATCACGCTGGTGTCCGTCTACCTGTCCGCGGAGACGTTCCGGGAGCAGCTCACCGAAGCGCCTCCGGGAAGTCCGGCTCCGGACGCGCTCAGCGCGCCGTCCAGCCACAGTCCATCACCTGCGCCGCCCCGGTGATGCCGGCCGCGGCGTCCGAGCACAGGAAGGTGATGTAGGCGGCGACCTCGGAGGGCTCGAGCAGCCGCTTCACGGCCGCGGGCGCCAGCATGACCTTCTCCACGACCTCCGCCTCGCTGATGCCGTGGACGCGGGCCTGGTCGGCGATCTGCCGCTCCACCAGCGGCGTCCGGACGTAGGCGGGACAGACGGCGTTCACCGTGACGCCCTTGTCCGCGGCCTCCAGCGCCACCGTCTTCGTCAGCCCCATGAGGCCGTGCTTCGCGGAGACGTAGGCGGACTTGTAGGGCGACGCCACCAGGCCGTGCAGCGAGGACACGTTGATGATGCGTCCCCACTTGCGGGCGTACATCAGCGGCAGCGCGTAGCGCGTCAGCAGGAAGGGCCCCACCAGCATGATGCGGAGGAGCTGCTCCCAGCGGTCCTCGGGGAAGTCCTCCACCGGCGAGACATGCTGGACCCCCGCGTTGTTGACCAGGATGTCCAGGCGTCCCCATTCCCGCTCGGCGGTGGCCACCAGGGCCCGGCAGTCCTCGCGCGAGGAGACGTCCGCGCGCTGGAAGCGGGCGCCAGTCAGCCTTCTGGCCGCCTCCGCCCCGGCCACCTCGTCCAGGTCCGCCAGCAGCACCCGCGCGCCCTGCGCCGTGAGGGCCTCCGCCACCGCCAGGCCGATTCCATGAGCCGCCCCCGTGACCAGCGCGCACCGACCTGAATGTGGATTCATGTTCATGTCCGCATGGTGGACCATGGCGCCGGCGCCGGCAATGGCTCCGCCTGCCCGCCCCGCGCACTCCTCGGTGGAGGTCCGCCGCCGCCCGGAGTAAGGGGGGCGGACATGCCCCTTCGCCTCGTGAAACGACTTGCCCGGGACTGGTTCCTGCTGGGGATGCTCGGCGCCGTCCTCCTGGCCGCGCTCTTCCCGGCGTTCGGCGCGTCGGGCGGGCCGATGCACGCGGACGTCGTCGCCGACGTGGGCATCTTCGCGGTGTTCCTGCTCCACGGCCTGGGCCTGCCCGCGGCCCAGCTCCGCGCGGGCGTGGTGACGTGGCGCGTCCATGTGGTGGTCCAGGCCTTCACCTTCGTTGTGTTCCCGCTGCTGTGGTGGCTGGGCGACGTGCTGGTGGGCCGCTGGCTGCCGTCCGACGTGTCGATGGGGCTGCTCTATCTCTGCGCGGTGCCGTCGACCATCTCCTCATCGGTCGCGATGACGGGCGCCGCCCGGGGCAACGTGCCCGCCGCCATCTTCAACGCCAGCCTGTCCAGCCTGCTGGGCATCGTGCTGACGCCGCTCATCATCGGCCTGTTCGCCAGCGCCACCGGCCAGTCGCTGTCCATGGGTCAGGCCGTCCTCAAGCTGGCGACCCTGTTGCTGCTCCCCCTGGCGCTGGGGCAGTTGCTGCGCCCGCTGGTGGGCGGCTGGTTCGCCCGCTACCGGCCCTACACGAACACCTTCGACCGGGTGTTCATCCTGGTCCTCGTCTATTCGTCGTTCTGTGACTCCATTGCCTCGGGCCTGTTCTCCGACTACGGCGCGGAGGTGCTGGGCATCGCCTTCGTGGGCGCGGTGCTCCTCCTGGTCACCGTGCTGGTGTTGACCACGCGGACGGCTCGGGCGCTGGGCTTCTCCAAGGAGGACGAAATCGCGGTGGTCTTCTGTGGGTCCAAGAAGACACTGGCCTCGGGCGTTCCCATGGCGCGGCTGCTCTTTGGCGCCAACCCCGCCCTGGGGCTCATCGTCCTACCGTTGATGTTCTATCACCAGGCGCAGCTCCTCGTGTGCTCGCTCCTGGCGGAGCGCTACGCGAAGCGCCCGGCGGGACAACCCGCGGCGTAGGCCGCGGTGCGCATCCCCGGCGGACCGGCACTGTGATAGGTGCGCAACCCACGTATGTCAGCGCCGCATAGAACCTCAGGGGCCTGGCTTGACCCGGCGGGTACAGCCCGGGCTGGAATGCACTCCATGGCCGAAAGACTCGTCTTCCCTCCCATCGTGGAAGGGCTCTTCGTCCGGGGACTCTCCGGGCGGGTGACGCCCCTGCTCAAGGAGCAGTTGCGAAGCGAGGGCCTGAACCTGGACCGGCCACTGCTCCCCGCGTACTCCCTGGAGTCGTGGATTCGCTGCGTCTCGCTGACGGCGAAGGCGTTGCACCCCCAAGAGCCCGACGAGGTGGCGTGGCGGATGCTCGGCGAGCGGATGATTGACGGCTACCGCGACACGCTGATGGGCCGCGCCCTGCTCGGGGTGATGAAGCTGCTGGGGCCCCGGCGGATGCTGTCGAAGGCGCAGCATGGCTTCCGGACGAGCAACAATTACACCGAAGTCCGCATCACGGAGACGGGACCGACGGAGGCCGAGGTCTGGCTCAACGAGCCGGGCATGCTGCGCTACTTCAAGCAGGGCGTCATGCTCGCCATGTCCCGGGCCGCTGGCGGCGTGGCCGCGTCGGTGGAGGTCCGCGCCTTCGACGAGCACTGCGTCACGTACCGCGTCTCCTGGAAGGACTCGGGCCGCTGAGGCGGCTTGCCCTGGGGGCCGCCCCTCTGCGACGGTAGCCGACGCGATGGCGCCCTGGCGCCGTTGGTGAGGGGGGACGATATGCCGTCGAGCGAGCGCGCCAATCTTCCGCGCTGGAAGGGGCAGCAAGGCTTCTTCGAGATCTGGTTCCTGTGTGTGCTCGACCCTGGGGGTGAGCGCGCCTGGTGGTTCCGCTACACGCTCTTCACGCCCGCGCCGGGAGCGCCCGGTGCGCCTCGCGCCATGCTATGGGCGGCGGCCTTCGACTGCGCCACCGCCACGCCCGCGCTGGGATTGAAGGCCATCCATCCCCTCACCCGCTTCTCCACCGAGGCGCCTGGCCGCTTCGGCATCCGGCTGGGCGACGCGGAGCTCGCGCCGGGCCGGAGCCATGGCCGCGTCGCTTCGGGAGGCCACTCCATCGAATGGGATTTGCGCTACACGCCGGAGACCGCGGAGGCGGTGCGCCGCGCTCCACGGGGCGCCGACCTGCTGCCACTGACGACGCACGTGGCCCATGCCCATGACGACATCACCTTCACCGGCGCCGTCACGGTGGATGGGCACCGGTATGACGTCCAGGGAGCGCCGGGGCTGCAGAAGCACCTGTGGGGACACCGCCGACTGGAGGAGCTGACGTGGCTCTACGTGCCGCGCTTCCAGGAGGACCCGGAGGCCCGCCTGGAGGTGCTGTCCGTGCGCGCCCGCCAGCATCCGCTCAGTCCCAGGCTGTCGCCCATCTACCTGCGCACCGCGCAGCGGGAGCACCGGTTCCACGAAGCCCCGGACCTGCTGTTCACGCGCCTGCGGTCGCCTCAGCCGGGGGAGCTGCGCTTCCAGGCCCGCTCGGCCACGGTGGCGGTGAAGGGCCGAGCGTGGTGCGACCCCAAGACGCTGGTGGGCTACGTGTACCGGGACCCGACGGGCTGGGACGTCCATGTGGCCCAGAGCGACGTGGCCACCTGTGCGCTGGAGCGCTTCACGCGCCCCCATCCCTTCGCGGCGTGGAGACCGGACGGACGGCTCACCTCCACCGTGGGCGCCCTGGAGTTCCACGCGCCCAAGCCCCTGGAGGGCGTGCGCTACATCGGCTGGGATGAGACGTCGGTCTCGGAGACACCGGGCGAGGCCCCGCCCGCGGTGGCCGAAGGCGCGTAGCGGCGCGAGTGTCAGGGCGCCATCAACTTGCGGAGCGCGTCCAGCGCTTCGCTCGCCCCCACGCCCAGGAACAGGAGCAGCGTGGCGATGAGCGCGGCGTTGACGAGCCAGCCGTTGCGCAGCGCCCCCACCCACGCGCGGCGGTTGTTCATCCACAGCAGCGTCGCGGCGAGCAGCGGCATGAACAACGCGCCCATCAACGCGTAGGCCAGCTGGGCGCGTTGCAGGGGCACCCACAGCAGCGGCAGGGGCACCACCGCCAGCGCCACGAGGTAGCCGCGCCACGCCCGGGTGCTTCGCAGCGGCGGCGCGCGCGCGGGCTCCTGGCGGTGGACGCGCAGGAAGTCCGCGAAGAGATACGGGATGCCCTCCCAGACGCCCAGCAGGCTGGAGAACACGGCGGCCCAGAAGCCCCACAGGAAGAGCCAGTAGCCGAACGGCCCGATGATGTCGCCCAGCCGCTGCGCCAGCAAGGTCGTCACCCGGAGGCCGCTCCCCTGGAGCTGCACGGTGGAGCCGATGATGACCATCGCGATGCCGAACAGCGCCGTCAGCGAGTAGCCCAAGGCGAGGTCGGCCTGACACGTCCGCAGCCACCCCGCGCCTTCACGGCCTCGCTCCCGAATCCAGTAGCCGTAGGAGAGCACCGTCACGGTGCCACCCACGCCGCCCAGCAGGCCCAGCACCCAGGCGGTGCCGCCTTCGGGCATCGTCGGAAGCACCAGCCCGCGCGCGGCGGCGCTCCAGTCCGGTCCCGAGGCCGCGGCCGTGAAGATCACCGTGACGAACATCAAACCGATGCACGCCGCCATCAGCCGCTCGAAGAAGCGGAAGCCCCCGGCCCACACCAACCCCAGGCCCACGAGCGAATGCACCACGCCCCAGAGGCGCCGCGACGTGTCCGGATCGCTCGACAGGGGCCACAGCGCGTCGCCCGCGGCGCCGCAGGCGGAGATGAGGGCCCCGCCCGTGAAGAAGCTCCAGCCCAGCAGATAGAGGAAGAAGCCGTAGCGCAGCCACGCGCCGAACCGCGCCCAGCCCTCCAGCACCGTGGTGCCCGTGGCGAGCTGCCAGCGCGCGATGCCCTCGTTGAGGAAGCCCTTCAGCACCGCGCCGACGACGGCGGCCCAGAGGATGGCCATCCCCACCGCGGAGCCTCCCAGGCTCGCGGTGAGCAGGTCCCCTGCCCCCACGCCCGTGGCCGCGACGAGCATGCCGGGGCCGAAGCGGGCCATCCAACCCAGGCCGGCCGGCGGCGCACCGGCGGGCGACTGCGCCGTTGAAGGTGAGGAGGTGTCCATGGGGCGGGAACAGGGACGGTACCCCGCCTCATCCGCTCAGGCCATGGCCTCCAGCGCGCCGCGTATCACCGGATACGTATCCTGCGACGCAGTGCTTCCCATGAAGGTGTCCAGGTGGCCGTACCCCGCCAGGACCTTCCTTTGGTAGTACGACTCACCGTTCTCTTCGCGCAGCCACTCGTAGGTGAGCTCCGTGGACGCGGGCATGTACGTGCCATTCTGCTCTCCGGACACGAAGGTGATGGGGCGCTTCAGGTGCTCGGCGCGCAGGTACGACGGCGGCCGCTCCCGGCCATAGCGCCGGAGGTTCTCCTCCCGGCCATGGTCGAAGCCCACCGCGTAGCCCGAGCGCGCCATCTGCGCCAGGTGACGGAACGTCAGCATGTTGCAGGGGCCGAACTGCTCGTCGAGCCGGTCATGCGTCTCCCGGTTCATGCGCGCGTGCCGGAAGAGCTGCCCGTACATGAACGTCAGCCGGCGGCAGACGGTGCTGTCGCATTCATGACGGAGCAGGTCCACGAAGGTGCCGAAGGCCGCCTGGAACAAGGGGCTGCTCGGGTCCTCGTCCGGCGTCAGGTAGTCGCGGGTGATGTCCAGCACGTCCGGCAGCCGCAGCATCGCCTTGAGCTGCGTCGCGGGCGGGACGATGTGGTGCAGCGCCACCTGCGAGGCGACCACGCTCTGGACGTCCGGCAGCAGCCCCGCCGCCATCGCCATGAAGAACGTCGCCGAGCCCGCGCAGTGCACCACCGCCTGCACGGTGTCCACGCCGGTGCGCTCGCGGACACGCCGGACGGCGGCGGGCATGTCGTGGCGGGCGGCGTCATCCAGCGTGAACTGCCGCAGCGGCAGCTCCACGCTGGCGCGCCAGTCCAGCAGCCAGGTGTCGTAGCCGTGGCGCACCAGGTGCTGCACGAAGTTCTCCTGCACCGTGGGCAGCATGAACATGCCGCTCCACACCCCCGCGCCATGGACGAGGAGGACGGGCCCCTTCGCGCCGCCCTGGTAACGCGTGAGCTGCAACGGAACGCCGTCGTCCGCGGGAAAGTCGTGCCTCTCGGCGGAAGGCAGCGTGTTCATGAAGCGCTCCTCGAATGAGATGAGAATCCGTGCACCACGGCCTCGGCGATGCGCTCGGCCACCGCGCTGATGGTCATCACCGGGTGGAAGCCGAGGGCTGTCGGGATGACGGAGCCGTCCGCCACGTGCAGCCCGGGATGGTGGAAGACCTCGCCCTCGGTGGACACCACGCCGCGCTCGGGAGCTTCCGCCAGATGCGCGCCGCCAAGCGAATGCACCGTGAAAGGCCGCTTGAAGAGCTGCCAGGTGACCAGCGGCGCGAAGGTGGCGCCGTACTGGGCCGCCAGGTCCCGCATCGCGTCCGTCATCCGCCGCACCAGCTCCGCGTTCTCCCCGGCGAAGTCCCACGACACGTCGAGCTGCCCGTCCTCCAGGTGCATCCGCCCGTTGGCGTTGTCCTGGCCGATGCCGAAGAGATTGGACGTGCGAGCCGCGTCCACGTCGTCGCGCAGAGGCCGGCTCAGCAGCCCCTTCTTGAGGGCCGCGTGGAGGGCGGGCCCCAGGCAGGTCCACAGCGGCGCGCCCAGTCCCTGGAGCCGCCCGAGGCTCGGCTGTCCCAGGCCCGCGAGGACCTCCGTGGCGGGCTGGTTGAACGTGGCCTTCACCAGCGTGAAGCGCGGCTGATGGTCGGTGAAGCGCATCACCGTGGACACGTCGGGGCCCACCCAGGGCTGGATGTCCTCGCGCGCGCCCTGCATCGACGCCAGGAAGTCCCCGTTGCCCGAATAGCCGTGGCCCAGCCGCCGGCTCACGCGCGGCAGCGTCCGCGCCACGTCCCGGCTGCGCAGCAATATCTCCACCGTGCCCAGCGTCCCCGCGGCCAGCACCACCCGCGAGCCCTCCACGGTGTGCCGCTCCCCCGACACCAGGTCCCGGCAGTGGACGCGGTACCCCTCCCGCACCGGCTCCACGTGGGAGACGAGCGTGCGCGCCAGGACCAGCGCCCCCAGCGCCTCCGCCCGCGCCAGGTACGTCAGGTCCATGGTGTTCTTCGCGCCGTGCTGGCAGCCGAACTCGCACTCGGCGCAGAGCTGGCACACGCGCCGGCCCGGCCCCGGCGGCTCCGAGAAGGCCACGGCCACGGGCGGGTCGAACGTCTCGCGCCCCATGCCCCGGGCCGCGCGCTGGAAGAGGTCCCGCTTGCGCAGCGGAATCGAGGGTGGCACCGGGTTCAGCCGCAGCTCCCGCGCCACCTTGTCGAAGTAGGGCTCCAGCGAGTCCCGGCGGTACGCCTGGGGCCAGCGCGGGTCCTCGAACACCTCGGCGTCCGGCCGCACGTGGACGTTGGCGTAGATGAGCGAGCCGCCGCCGACGCCGCTGGCCGTCACCGTGCCAATGCCGGACAGGAAGCGCACGTCGAAGAGGCCCTGCGCCTTGCGCCGCTCGGCATGGCGCCAGAGCACCTCGTCCGTGCGCGTCACGTCCCGGGGAAAGCCGCCGGGCCGGTAGCGTTTGCCGCGCTCCAGGACCAATACCGACTTCCCCGCCTGGGCCAGGCGCAGCGCGCTGATGGAGCCTCCGAAGCCGGAGCCCACGACGACCACGTCGTACCGCGTTGCCTTCGCCACGATGCACCTCTCCTATTCCAGCTTGGTTCGCGCGAAGACGTCCCAGAGGTTGCCCATGAACATGCTTCCAAAACGCTTCAGGGCCTGGGTCTTCGCCAGCGGTGACGTCGTCCCCAGCACGGCGAAGGTCGTGAGCTGCTGCAGGAAGTCCGGCATGCCCAGGCGGATGATGCCGCTGGCCACCGCGGGCGCGTGCTGGTCGCTGCCCCGGCGGATGACGGTGTAGAGCGTGGACGTGTCCGACCACATGTCGAAGCCGTCGTCGTCCCGGACGTGCTTGTAGCCGTCCAGCAGGTACGGCTGGCCGTCCGTGCCGGTGAAGGGCAGCAGGTAGAGCATCCGCCGCTCGAAGTAGCTGTCCGTGTCCACGAAGAGGTTGAAGACGCCGTGGTCCACCTTCGCGCCGCCAGGTGGCGTGAGGCCGTGGACGTGGACGGTGCCCTGCGCGATGCCCGAGTGGGCCTTCTCCGCGAGGAAGCGGTCGAGGTTGGGCAAGGTGATGGTGAGGACGAACTCGGCCACCCTGCCCTCTGACTTGCCTTCCTCCTCGGCGCCCGCGTAGTCCGTGTCCGGCAGGTGGCCGGGGTTGATGAAGCCGCGCATCCGTTCGGTGAAGCGCAGCCCCACCACGGGCGTTGGCGACAACACCGTTCCTCCCTCGGGAATCACCACGCTCCGCATCGGGTCCTCCCTTGGAACCACCGGCGTGGGTGCCACGCTCGCGCTCATCCGCATTGACGCGCGGAAGGGCTCCGCAGCCGCCTTGCCCGAAGCCGTCCCGGCGCGCTCGGGGGCGGTCCAGGTGGGGTTCCCCAGCACCTGGCGGATGGCGGCCTCGACGTTGCGCTCCGCCACCGCGGCGATGGTGGACGACGGATTCACCCCGGTGCTCGCCGGCAGCGCGGCGCCATCCAGCACGTACAGGCCGGGGTGGCCGTGCACCTCACCGTCCGGGGTCAGGACGCCGTAGGCGGGCTCCTCCGCCATGGTGCAGCCGCCCAGGTTGTGGACGGACACGGGGATGTGCAGCCGATCCCACAGGGGGTTGAAGACGGCGCGCGCCCCGAGCGCCCGAGCGATGTCCTGGCAGAGCTGCTCCTGCGTCCGGTACAGCGGCAGGTTGGAGGGCACGTCCCAGCGCACCTCCATGTCCCGAGTCAGTGGCCGCAGCGCGAGCCGCCCGTTGGAGCGGTCCCTCCCCATGGCCAGGAACACGGCCTGGAAGCGCTCGCGCTCCTTGCCCATGACGGTTTCAGGGCGGGCGCGCCGGCGCAGGGCGCGGACCAGCTCCTTCTGGAGCAGGTCCGCGGGGACACGGAGGTCCCGGCCCATGTCGATGACTTGAAGCAGCCCCGCCGCCTGCCCGGGGTGCCCGCCCTCCTGGAAGAGGAACCACGTCTTGTCCGCGCCCTGCCCCTGGTCCACCACCAGGCTGGTGGTGATGGTGGGTCCTTCGGAGGGGTCCCACACCTCGCGCGTCTCGAAGGCGAAGGCCAGGAAGTCGCCGTTGGCCGAATAGCGGCACCCCAGCCGGTCGCTGAGGCGCGGGAGCGTGCCCCACTGGTCGCGGCAGCGCAGCAGCAGCTCCGTGGTGTTCACCGTGCCGGCGCACAGGAACACGCGGCGGGCCTCCACGGTGCGCTCGGCGCCGCCCGCGGCGTGGTCCGTATAGGTGACGCGATAGCTCGCCGGAGACAGCGGCTCGATGCGCGTGGCCTCCGCCTGGGTGGTCATCTCCGCGCCCTGCTGTTCGGCGACGGCCAGGTAGTTGAGGTCCAGCGTGTTCTTCGCGCGGACGTTGCAGCCGATGTCACACTCGCCGCAGTAGTTGCAGCCCTCCTGGGCGACGCCGAACTTGTTGGGCAGCGGCTCCCCAGCGGGGGCGAAGCGCACGGCGAGGTCTGGGTAGAAGAACTGCTGCTCGCGGCCGAGCTTGCGCGCGACGTCCCGCATCCGCTTCGCCTTGGTGGGCAGGCCACGCGCGGACGCGGTGATGGGCTGGAGGTCCAGCATGTACGCGACCAGGTCGTAGTACGGGTCCAACGCGGCGCGGCTGTAGCCCTCCGGCCAGTCGGTGTCGAAGGTCTCCGCGGGCGGGCGCAGGTGGACGTTGGCGTAGATGAGCGAGCCGCCGCCGTAGCCCGCGGCCTGGACGATGCTCATCCCCGGCAGCAGCTTCACGTCGAAGAGGCCCTGATTGTACTGCCAGAGCCAGCCGTTGAGCGGGTTGCTCCAGTCGCGGGGAAAGCTCCCCTTCGGGTAGCGCAGGCCCCGCTCCAGCACGCGCACCGTCAGGCCGGCCTGCGCCAGCCGGCACGCCGCCACCGCTCCCCCAAAGCCGGTGCCAATGACCAGCGCGTCGTACGTCGGCGCCATGTTCCCCCTCGTCGCGACCCGTCCCCAGGGCAGGTTTCAACTGCCAACCTATTAACGCACGAGGGTCTGATCCTTCGACCTCCACACTTCGAGGCGGGCCAACCCCTTGAAATCAAATGCGGGATGTAAGCGGATGGAGCTCCATGCACGCCTGACAGCGGAGGAAGTGGTCGGGATGGAGCGCTTCCCAGCACCAGAAGGTGGGCAAAAGGCGATCCGTTGGTTGTCCGCAAACGGCGATGAGACGCTCCCCCTGGACTGCATGCGCGCGCGGCGTCCCTACTCGAACGGGGAAATCGCCCATCGAGTCGTCGTGGCATGTCACCTCACGAGAGTCGATGAGCTCAAACGCGCTCATGAGCGAAGACTGTTTATCCATCCGCGCATGTTGCCAAAGTCAGGACCAATCGTCCCTTCGCGCTTCGCATGGTCCGCGCCACGATTGTCCCGGGAGAGACGGTGCGCGTTGCGCCCCGACGGCAGTCCAGGTCCGCAGGAGTGCCCGGAAGAATCAAAGAAGGCGATTCGCTACATGGGGCTGCGCGTTGGGGACAGCGTGTTGGTGGATCTCGACGCGAACCAGACCGAGAGCCGACGTGTCACGCTGTATGACGGCCCCATTGAGAGTGTCGCGAGGGAGGAGTTCGGCCCGTTTGGTGCGACGAGCCGCCTGTACGGGCAGGTCTGGACGACCGGCCCCCAGGTCGTCATCCGGTACTACGAGGCGCAGTCGCCGAACGGAGAAAAAGTTCCCATCTGCGCGGTGGCCCGGCTCGGCTATGACCAGATGAGGAAGCTGCCCGAGTCCAAGCCCGGAACCGCGATCCTCGACGGCTCTGTCGCAGCCGCGTTCATCGTCGATGCGTTCCGATGACTCGGACCACGCGGCCATCTCAGGGGGCCCCTCGCGGCGGGGGGACCGGAGTCACTCCCGTAGCTCGCTGTTCGGAAATGTCGGGGGTTTTGACGCCACAAAAGTCCCGACATTTCCGAACAGCGATCCACCGGGCTGCGCGCCCGACCCACAGGAATGAAACGCCGTAGCCTGCTCGTGGCGTAGGCACAGAGGTTGGCGCGTCATGGGTGCCGGTGAGCCCGTCGAACAGTTGGGCCCGGAGCCTGGTGCGCCCCCGAATCCATGCTCACGGCCGCCCACCACCTGCCGCGCCAGGACCTTCCCTACAAGGACCTGGGCGCCGACTCCTTCGAGCGCTCCAGCAAGGCGCAGCGCGCCACAAGCGGCGACTACGCCCAACAGCCACCGGCTGCTCGCTTCATCCGCACGCCGCTATCAGTGGGCGTGGTGCGGATCGCACTCCCCCTTCGGACGGAACGGCAAGGCCCACAGCTCGCGTCCGGTCTCTCCGTCATCCGCCGAGAAGAACACGTCCCAGCCCGAGCGCACGAAGTCGCGCGGCGACGAAGACGCACTCCCATGTGCCAGACCCCGCAGCGCCTTCGTGCCCGAACGGGTGCCATCGCTCACCCAGGGCTCGTGCCCATGCACCCCATCGCTCGCGGAGAAGAACAACGTGCCTTCGATGGCGGTCAGCGCTTCGGGATCCGATGAGCCGCCACCGGGCGACAGGTCCTTGAAGAGCGCGGTCCCCGAACCGCTGCCGTTGCTCACCCAGAGCTCACGCCCCTTCCCCGCCCCATCATTCGCGGCGAAGAAGACTCGCGAGCCTAGAACCGCCAGGGCGCTGGGCGAGGAGCCCGTGGGCCCAGACCAGATGTCCTTCGCCCGCTTCGTGCCTGACGTCGAGCCGTTGCTGCTCCAGAGCTCCTCGCCCTCTGGCTCTCCGGCTCCGGCGCTGAAGACGACGCGCTTGCCCAGTGCGACCAGGTCGTGTGGATACTCTCCGAAGAAGTACCGCAGCTGGCGCGTGTTGGAGGCGGCCCCATCCGTCTTCCACAAGCTGGCCTCGCCCTCGTCGTTGTCCACGAGGAAGTAGAGGCGCGACTTCACTGCCAGGAGATCGAAGATGACGTTGTCCCCCACCCGCGTGAGGACGGGAATGACACCTGGCGCTCCGGTGCTACGCCAGAGATGAATCTCATCGCGCCGGGGGCCCCGCTGGGCCGCGACGAAGTAGAAGGCCTCGTTGCCCACGCGAACAAAGCTTCGCGGGGATGAGCTATCGGGGCCCGCCTCGATGTCCTCGACGAGATAGGTCCCCGCGTCCGTTCCGTCACTGCGCCACAGCTCGCGTCCATGCACGCCGTCGTTCGCGCCGAAGTACAGGACCCCCTCGAACTCAACCAGCAGGGGCTCGTTCCTCCTGATGAGGAGGTTCGGACGGAAGAGCCCATCCTCCGTCCCCGGGTAGATGTCCTTCACCAGGTACGTACCGGCTGACGTCCCGTCGGTCACCCAGAGCTCGTAGCCGTGGACGCCGTCATCGGCTGCGAAGAACAGCCGGTTCCCCACCCGCGTCAGATTCGAGATCTCCGACCCCACGAGCCCTGGGTGAATGTCCTTCACCAAGGACGTGCCGCTTCCACCCGTTCCGCTGCTTCGCCACAGCTCACGTCCGTGAGTCCCGTCATCCGCGGTGAAGTAGAGGGCTCGGTCGCCGTGCACCAGGTCCTCCGGCGCTGACCCCTCTGCGCCGGGGTGAATGTCCGCCAATCGAACGGCCGTCTTCCCACACAGCTCCCACTCCTGACTCAGGGCGGACCCGTGATTCGTGAAGTCGGCCTCGTCGACTTCGGTGCCACAACCCGCGGTGCCCAGGAGAATGAGCAGTGGAAGATGGGGCTTCATGACGGCCTCCGTACCTGGCGCGGTTCATCCGCGCCGATGCGGGAGGGTGAGAGTCACGCGCACCCGCATCTACCCGCGCAGAGGTGGCACTCAGCCGTTGGGAAGCGACAGTCGCTCACGCGGCACTGGCACTCCAGTCAGGCACGGCGACTGCACTGGCAAACGTCCGCGCCTGGAATCGAAGCCCTGCGCCAGGCGCACGCAGCCCGAGGCATGTGCAACGCCCCAGCTCCAGACGACATGGCGACACGTCGGGCCCGCGCGCGCCGGACACAACGTCACACGAGGTCAGAACCCAAAGATGAATCCAACCCAGCAGAAGCGGCACGCGCGGCGGCGTCACGTTCGCGGATTCACGCTGATTGAAATCATGGTCGTCATCACCATCCTCGGCCTCATCGCCGCGGCGGTGGGCGTCTCCGTGATGTCGAACCTGGAGGAGGCCAAGCAGAAGACCGCCGCCCTGGACATCAAGGCGTTGGAGACGGGGCTCAAGCTCCACTACATGAAGACAGGCAGCTTCCCAGAGACACAGGCTGGCCTGGATGAGCTCCTTCAGGCGCGCTCGTTGGAGCGCCTGCCCAGCGACCCGTGGAACCGCGACTACGTGTACACGAATGAGGGCGGCCGCCCTGTCATCCTGTCGTATGGCGCGGATGGTGTCCCAGGGGGTGAAGGCAGCGACGCGGACATCTCCTCCCAGTTGGAGTCACCGTCCTCGAGCGCGGCCCGCCGCCCCAAGAAGCTCCGTTAGCCCGTCACGCGGGCGATGGCCGCGCCCAGGCCCTGCTCCACGACGTTCCGGTAGGGCCCCTCGGGCAGGTCTCGTAGTCGTCAGTGGCCACATCCCACGCCCGCTGGAAGCATGCCCGTGCCTCCTCCGGACGGCGGGCGGCTTCCTCCTGCATGCCCTGAGCGCACAGCTTCACAACGGGGTTCTCCAGGTCCATGCCCTGCATGATGCCCGGAGCGCCTCCCCTCACGAAGCCCGCCGCGCCTGACGCTTCAGCGGCCCGCCGCCACCCGCGCGAAGTGGTGCGCCAGACGGTGCAGGACCTCCGTGTTGTCGGCCTCCGCGGCCTTCAGCTTGGGCAACTGCGCCTTCAGCTCCTGGAGGTTCTTCCCGCGCCGCTGGAGGCTGTCCGCCTCCAGGTCAATCCACCGCCCCAGCTCGCTCGCGGTCAGGCTCCTGCCGCAAGAAGGGGTGCTGCTCGGATTCGTAGACGGCCATACGGCCGCCCATGACGACCAGCAGCTCCGCGTCCACGTCCTCCCGGCGCAAGGCGCGGAAGCGGTTCACCAGCGTGAAGCCCGCCTCCTGCAACACCGGCCCCAGCAGGCCGGGCCCTTCGTGCTCCTCGTGCTGGAACACCACCGCGCGCATCGTCGTCACCTCCCGAGCCGCGGGCGCCCTGCCCGCGGGCTCAATCGTATGCGCACGACGTGCAGATGTTGAGGCAGGTCCCCACCTGCTCTCCGGAGTCCTTCACACACTCCTGGTTGCGGGCGCAGTTCACGTCGCTCGTACAGCCGGGCACACACTCGCTGAACGTGGCGTCCGCGCAGTACTGCCCCGGCTGGCAGGGGTCGTCACCCATGAACTCTCCGCACTCGGTGTACCCCTTCTGAAGGGGCGCCATGACACAGGCGCCGGTACCCAGGGAGAGCACGGCGAGGACGGCGGGCCAGAGACGGGTACGCATCGAAAGACCTTTCGGGAGCAAGCGGAGGATGCCCGCCTGCTCCCGACGTCCGTCCGGGCGCCGTATTCACGGCCCGTGCGTCGTTCTACTCCGCGGCCGGCACCGGGCAGCGCCCCTCACGCCAGTCCGGCCAGCGGTCCCTGTGCCAGGGGGCCGAAGGTGCCTCGTGGAATCTCGAAGGCCTGGAGGATGGAGAGCAGCACGTCCCCACACCGCTTGCCCTGCGCCCGCATGTGCCGGCCCGGCCGGATGGCACCGCCCGCGCGCCCCGCGAGCAGCACCGGCATGTCGTAGTGGTTGTGCCAGTCGCTGTGCGAGATGTCGCTCGAGTAGAAGACCGCCACGTTGTCGAGCAGCGTGCCCTCCCCCTCCGGCACCGCCTTCAGCCGCTGCACCAGGTGCGCGAAGCGGCCCACCTGCCACCGGTCGATCTCCACCTTCGCCGCCAGCTTCACCGGGTCATTGCCGTGGTGGGAGGCATCGCCGTGGTGGGAGAAGGCCCGGCCGTTGACGGTGAACATCATCGGGCTGACACACATGCCGAGCATCAGCGTGGCGACGCGGGTGGCGTCACACTCGAAGGACTTCACGATGAGGTCGCACATCAGGTTGGCGTAGGCCGTGCCATCCATGGGGATGCCCACCAGCCGCGCCCCCGGGGCGCCCTGCTCCGCCTTCTGGATGGCGACTTCGACTTCGCGGATGCCCGTGAGGTACTCGTCCAGTCGGAGCTTGTCCGCCTGACCCAGCCTGGCCTGAAGCGCCTTCGCTTGGCCCGTCATCCGGTCGAGCACGCTGCGCCGGTACATCCAGAGGCGCCGCTCCGCGTCCGTGGGGCCTTCGGCCTGGAGCGCCCCGAAGAGCCGGTCAAAGATGACGCGAGGGCTGTAGACGTTGGGCAGCCGCTGGCCGCGGGAGAACGTCGCCATGCAGTGGTCCTCGCCGCTGCAATGGTCCTGCGTGTCGTCATACGACGACGGCTTCGGGTCGATGAAGCCATCCCCGTTCGCGTCACGGTACCCCGGGTCGTCGTAGCCGTTGTTCTCCACGCTGAGCGTGAGCGCCGGCACGCGCACCTGCGCCGACGTGGCGCGCGCGATGACCTGGTCGACGGAGTCCGTGTTGCCCGCGACGATGCGCTCGGACGCGGTGAGCATCATCCAGAAGCCGCCCTCGTGCGTGCGCTCGTAGTAGTCCCACGCGCCCAGCCGCAGGCCGCTCAGCACCAGGACGTCATCCTTCACCGGCGCCAGCGGGGACAGCGTGGGCGGCAGCGCGTAGCTCGCGCCTTCAGTGGTCGGAAACCATTGGTCCGGGACGACGCCCGCGGAGTGGAACATGCCCACGAAGCGCAGCGGCGGCTTCGCACCGGACGCGTGCGCCCGTGCCAGGGAGGGCGCCATGGCCTCCAGCCAGGGCAAGGCGAGCGCCGCTCCCGTGGCCCCCCGCAGCAGACTGCGTCGCGACAGCTCCCAGGGTTTCGATTTCGGCACGGGGGATCCTTGTTGTCTGAGCCACGGGCTTGCTGAGCAACGAGGGTGCCACGACACCGTGTCGTCAGGAGTTCCGGGGAATTGCAACCTTCGTGGATTCCCGAGGGCACGACAAGGGGCTGGCCCCCCCACCCGGGTGTGGGGTGTCGTCCTCGCTGCTCAGGCCTTGGGCTTGCGGATGCGCAGCAGCCCTTCCTGGGCCACCGAGGCCACCAGCCGGCCGTCACGCGTGTAGACGCTGCCGCGCGACAGGCCGCGCGCGTTGCCCGCCCACGGACTGTCCATGGAGTACAGCAGCCAGTCGCTCACCTTCAGGTCACCGTGGAACCACAGGGCGTGATCCAGGCTGGCGCCCAGGATGCGGGGCTGGAAGAAGCTGGCCGCGTGGGGCAGGAGCGCGGTGCTGATGAGGTTGAAGTCGGACGCGTAGGCCAGCACATACCGGTGCACCTGCGGATCCTCCGGCAGGTCGCCGTTGGCGCGGAACCACACGTGCTTGATGGGCGCCTTCGCCTCCGGATTGAACGGATCCACCGGCGCCACGGGCCGGATCTCAATCGGCCGCTCCCCCAGGAACTTCTCCCTCAGGGCCTCCGGGATGCGGGCGGACAGGCGGCTCAGCAGCTCCTGCTCCGTGGCCAGCTCCTCCGGGCCCGGCACCTCCGGCATGGGCGCATGGTGGGCAAAGCCCTCTTCGTCCCCGTGGAAGGAGGCGATCATCGTCAGGATGGGCTCGCCCTTCTGCACGGCCACGACGCGGCGCGTAGTGATGCTGCCGCCGTCCCGCACCCGGTCCACCGTGTAGACGACCGGAAGCGTCGCGTCGCCCGGGCGCAGGAAGTAGCCGTGCAGGGAGTGGACATGGCGGTCGGCGGGCACCGTCTGGCTGCCCGCGGACAGCGCCTGGCCCAGCACCTGGCCGCCGAAGAGCTGGCGGAACCCCAGGTCCTGGCTCCGGCCACGAAACAGGTTTTCCTCGATTTTCTCCAGCTTGAGGAGCGACAACAGCTCGTCCAGGACTCGGCTCATGGCCCCTGTCCTAATCGACCCGGGGGTCGGTGTCTCGGGTAACGAGGCCCTGGCCGCGGTGCATCAATGACATACGGCGTCATGGGTTGCCTCCGCTTTTCGCGACCTTTGAGAGCGGAGGATCTTGAAGCGCCATGCCCTCCTGCGCGACGCTGATGCTCAACGCTGGACACTCCATCCGGGGGGCGAATGCAGGCGAATGTATTCACGGCGGTGCTGATGCCGCTGGCGCTGGCTGTCATCATGCTCGGGCTAGGCCTGACGCTGACGCTGGCGGACTTCAAGCGGGTCATTGTCTATCCGCGCGCCATCCTGGTGGGCCTTGGCTGCCAGATGTTGGTGTTGCCGGTGGCCTGCCTGCTCATTGCCCACGCCTTCCGTCTACCGCCGGAGCTTGCGGTGGGGCTGATGCTGCTGGCCGCGTCTCCGGGCGGCGCGACGGCCAACCTCTTCAGCCACCTGGCGCGCGGTGACGTGGCGCTCAACATCACGCTGACGGCGGTGAACAGCGCGCTGTCGCTCGTCACGCTGCCGCTCATCATCAACCTGTCGCTGGCGCACTTCATGGACGAAGGCCGCGCGGTCCCCATGCAGTTCGCGAAGATTGTCCAGGTGGTGTTCATCGTCCTGGGGCCGGTGAGCCTGGGCATGTTCATCCGCTCGCGCAGCGCGGCCGTGGCGCAGCGCATGGACAAGCCCATTCGCATCCTGTCCACCGTCTTCCTCGTCGCCGTGATTGGGGCGTCCGTGTACACGGAGCGCGCGAACGCGCTCAGCTTCTTCCGCCAGGTGGGCCCGGCGGCGCTGGCCTTCAACGTGGTGAGCCTCGCGGTGGGCTACTTCGTGCCCGTCATCCTGCGCCTGCCCCGGCGGCAAGCGGTTGCCATTGGAATGGAGATTGGCATTCACAACGGAATGCTTGCGATTGCCATCGCGCTCAGCCCTACGCTGCTGGCGAACTCGACCATGGCCATTCCCCCGGCCATCTACAGCCTCATCATGTACTTCACCGCGGCGGCCTTCGGCTTCTATGTCAGCCGGCGCTACGCGGATGAGCCGTCCCCCGCTGTACACCGCCCCCCCACGTCACTCCCCGAGAAGGTGTCTTGATGACGCTGCGTCGACCGCTGTCCGTGCTCTCCCTGTCACTCTGCCTGGGATTCTCCGCGCCAGCCGCCGCCGAAGAGCCCGAAGCCGCTGCCCTGCCCTCGACTCCGCAGACAGCGCCCAAGCCCACGGACGCGCCCACGGCCCCCACGCTGCCGCCGTTGGGGCCCGACACTCGCCTGTACTTCGCCAACATCAACTTCCTGCGTTGGAACCCGCTGGGCATGGAGACCCAGAACCGGATCATCCTCCAGAAGCGGATGTTCGACGGCGAGTCCATGTTGACGCGCGACAACTTCGTCAACGGCGCGTTCGCCATCAAGGCCAACCCGGCCTCGGTGAAGATTGGCCCCGTCTTCGAGATTCAGCCGCTGGCCATCTTCAACCTGCGGGCGACCTATGAGTACGTCCGGTACTTCGGCACGTTCGGGTTCCTCCAGTCGTACACCAACCCGATGCTGGACTTCTCCGACGACGCGCGCGGCCTGACGCAGGATGACGCGTACAGCACCTCCGGGCACCACTACATGCTGGAGCCCACGCTCCAGGCGCGCTTCGGCTCCTTCGTGGTGCGGAGCAAGGCGTCCATCGAGTACTGGAACGTGGCGCTGCGCGAGGGCAACGGTGCGTCCTTCTACGACGCGCTGCTGGACACGCTCATCCCCGGCCGGGGATGGGTGTTCACCAACGACACCGACCTGATGATGCTGACGACGCCGCAGCTCACGCTGGGGGCTCGCTTCAGCGGTGTGTGGCCGCGCTACCAGGATGGCTCGGGCGGAGCGCAGAACGTGGACAACAGCCACACGCGCATCGGCCCCATTGTGGCCTACTCGTTGAACACGCGCGAGGGCTCGTCGTTCAACCGGCCGACGATCCTCTTGAACTTCGCGTGGTACCTGAACCACCCGAACCGTGGCGGCGCCCTGCCCTACATGATGGGCGCCTTCGCCTTCACGTCCGACTTCCTGGGCGGCTAGGCGGGACACTTCCGCCGGGCGCCCCTTCTTGGGGACGCCCGGCGTTGAAGCAGGGGTGAGCCCGCGAAGGCGCCCGCCCGGCTCAGTGCGCTTCGTCGTGGGGGCCGTGGGCGTGGCCGTGCTCCAGCTCCTCGGCCGTCGCGGCGCGGACGTCCCGCACGGTGACCTCGAAGTGCAGCGTCTTGCCGGCCAGCGGGTGGTTGAAGTCCACCATCACGGAGTCGGCCTTCACTTCCTTGATGAAGAAGTCCACCTCGTCCCCGTCCGGGTCGGTGGCGCTGAGCACGCCGCCCGCCACCAGTTCCAGGCCCTCCGGGAACTCCGTCTTCGGAACTTCCTCGACGCCCTCCGCGTCGTAGTCGCCGTAGCCCTCGTCGGGGCCCACCGTCACCTGGAGGGTGTCGCCACGCGCCTTGCCCTCGAGCGCCTTCTCCAGGCCCGGCACGATCTCCTCGTGCCCCTGCAGATAGACGAGCGGCTCCCCCGGCTCGCTCTCGTCCACGGCCTTGCCGTCGCCGAGATGGAGGCGGAAATCGATGGAGACGACGCTGTCCTTGGTAATTTTCATGAGGCCCTCATAGCGCACGGCCGTGACGCGTGCCTCAATGATGTGCCTGTCTGACAATGGGGCGAGCGTCCCGCCCCAACCGACTGTCCGATTCCAGCGGTGCGGAAGCCCTGGATGCTCAGGTCCCCGAGCGAGGGCTCCCCATTCCCAGGTCCAGTGAGGCCGCCCGAGTGCTCCGGGCCAGGCGTGTCTCCAGGCGAAGGAGTCGGCGGTGGTGGTCCACGGGCAGCTCCGCCGCCGAGGCCAGCTTCGCGTGGTGCAGCGCCCGCGCGAGGTCCTTGAGGCCGTGCTCGTACAGCTTGGTGAGCTGGAGGTGCAGCGTCGCGGCCTGGAAGCCCTGGGCCGTCTTCAGGGCCTGGTGCAGGTGCGCCGCCGCCGTCACGGCGTCACCCGCCTTGCGTGACAGCCGCGAGGCCAGGGCCAGGGCTTCAATGCCCACCGCGCCAGCGTCCCCCGCCGCCGCGGCACGGGCGAAGGCCTGGGCGCGCTCGTAGTCGCGAGCCCGGAGCGCCACGCCCGCGAAGCCGAGCAGATCCCGAGGGTCCGCGTCCCGGGGCACGGAGGCGCCTGGGCCGCCCGCCCGGAAGCGGCGGACCAGCTCGCCCAGCAGGGCCGCCAGGAGGAGGAGGTCGTTGACGTTGTGCTCCAGCACGGGCGTCAGCGCCGAGCCATCCCCGCCGCGCAGGTAGCGGAAGTACAGGTCGGGAATCAGCGAGCCGTCCACGTCGTCGACGCGCCGGAAGCCGAGGACCTGGTCTTCCAGGTGGACCAGCCGCGTGCCGGCGCCCCGGTGCTTGAAGACGCGGCGGGCGCAGTGGAGCAGGTCCAGGTGGGGCAGCTCCGCTGGCGCGGGGACGCGGTTGAGGACGAAGCGCGTGCGCAGGAGCGGCCAGTCGAAGCTCTTGCCGTTGAAGGTGACGAGGCAGGAGGACTCGGCCATGCGCTCGGCGAGCGAGCGCAGCATGGGGGCCTCTTCTCCCAGGCGTCGCAGGAAGAGCTGGTGCACCTTGAGCGAGCGGCCCTCGAACCACGCCAGCCCGACGAGGAACGGCACGGTGCCAGTCCCTCCGGCGAGCCCGGTGGTCTCCGTGTCCAGGAAGAGCATCCGCTGGAAGTCCACGCCCGCCAGGTCCGCGTGCAGCGCGAGGCTGGCGACCAGGGAGCCCTCCACGTCCAGCGCCGCGGCGAGGGGCGCCGAGCCGTGGTGGTGCTCCGGGGCGAGGATGCGCTCGGAGACGTGGACCGTGCCGTGGGCCGTGGCGCGGGACTCCACGGGCAGCGGGCCCGGCGGCGCCCGCGGTGGCGTGCCCCGTCGCGCGGCGGCTACGCCCTGGCGCTCCGACCAGTCCGACAGCATCCGCCGCAGGCTGTCGATGCGGGGATCTCTCGGGGCGGATGGAGGTGAGGGCTGCTCGGCGGGCGCGTCGGGCACGCCCGCCTTGGCACCGGGCATGGACGACTCATCCATGCGCCGGGCCTGAACCAGCTTCGCCAGTTGCGCGGCGAGCGCGTCGGGCACGCCCAGCTCCGCCCCAGTCGCGGGCCTGGCCTCCGCGCGCGCGGCGGGCTCGGCCTGTGGCTCCGCCACGGGGGGCTTCGGGGGTGACTTGCCCCCGGGGCCCACGCTCGTCAGGCGCGCCAGCTTCCGCTTGAGGTCCATGGCCGCGCCTCCCGGTTACTGCATCCCCGCGATGCCCAGCGCCGACAGCACTTCGAGCGTCAGTCGCTTGCGTGGATGCGGGTCCACGGGCGCCTGTCCCGGCATCGCACCCGCCGCGGGGCCGATGCACGCCGGACAGCCATCCTCACACGTGCACGACTCCAGCAGCCGGCGCGCACGGCTCAGCAGCTCATCCCGCTGGTCATACAGCCGCGCCGCCAGCCCCACGCCGCCGGGCACGTTGTCGTACAGGAACATTGTCGGGTCGAAGCCCACGCCCCCGTCCTTGCGCGGCGGTCCCTCCGCGTCATCCCGGCTTCCAAGCGTCTTGCCGATATCCCGAGGGTCAATCATCAACCCCACGCACGCCACCGTGCGCAGCGCCGTCGTCAGTCCACGAAGCGCATCGATGACCGCCGGTCGCGGCGCCCGCATGGCACGCACCACCGTCTCCGGCACCGTCAGCCACAGCGCCGTGGTGTGCATCTGCATCTCCGGCAGCGCCACGTCGCCGTAACCGACGTTCTCATGCGTGTGGTACTTGATCTTCTTGTACCCCACGACCTTCTCGATGACGCTCACCTCTCCCATGCCCGCCTGAAGGTCCGGGCCCATGGGCGCGGCCTGGTCCTCCTGGATGACGTGCACGCGCACGTAGGTCATCGCGTCGGTGAAGTAGTCCGGCGCCACCTTCCGCACGAAGGCCTTGTGGTTCTCGTAGTCGAAGCGCTCGACCTGATACTGTTCGGCCTCGTGTTGGTAGATGGCCTGCTCGTGCAGCATCGTGTGCGCCGAACGGAAGTCCATCTCCGCCAGCGTCCGGTCCGTGCCCTTCTCGATGATGACCACGTTGTCCCAGCCCACGCTGCGCAGTGACACGTGGTTGGCCGGATACGCATCCGTGGACCAATGGAACACGCGCCGGCCCGCCTCGCCCACGGTGGGGTGCACCACCTCATGCTGCGCGAGGAACCCGAGCGCCTCCGTGGTGGACTCCGGCGGCACGTCCCCGAAGGGCTCCCCCTCCTCGAACGGCAGCTCGAAGGACGCGCACTTGAGGTGCTGGACCAGGATCTCCACATTGTCCGGGTCGATGCGCGCGTGCTCCACCGGAGAGCCCACGAGGAAGCGCGGGTCGCCGGCGAGGTACTGATCCAGCGGCGCGCTCGACGTCACCAGCAGCGCCAGGCTCCCCTCACCGCGCCGCCCTGCCCGGCCGAACCGCTGCATCAGCGCCGCCACCGAACCCGGGTAGCCCGCGCACACCACCGCGTCCAGCGAGCCGATGTCGATGCCCAGCTCCAGCGCGTTGGTGGCCACCACGCAGCGCACCTCGCCCGCGCGCAGCGCCGCCTCCGTGGCGCGCCGCGTGCCCGGCAGGTACCCGCCGCGGTAGCCCTGGATGAGGGACGGATCCAGCTTCTCTTCCACGAAGCGGTCGCGGAGGTACTTGAGCATCACCTCGATGTTGTTGCGCGACTGCCCGAAGAGCAGCGTGGACACGCCCGCGCGCACCAGGTCCGCCGTCAGCCGCACCGCCGTCTTGAGGTAGCTGGCCCGGATGCCCAGCTCCGCGTTCACCACGGGCGGGTTGAACACCATGACGCGCCGCTCGCCGGAAGGCGCCCCGCTCTCCGACACCAGCGTCACGTCCCGCCCGAGCATCCGCCGCGCGTGGGCCTCCGGATTGCCAATGGTGGCCGACGCCGCGACGAACACCGGGTCCGCGCCGTGGAAGCGCGCCACGCGCTGGAGCCTGCGCAGCACGTTGGCCAGGTGTGAGCCGAAGACGCCCCGGTACGTGTGCAGCTCGTCGATGACGACGTAGCGCAGGTTGGAGAACAGGCGCGCCCAGCTCGCGTGATGCGGGAGGATGCCCGTGTGCAGCATGTCCGGGTTGGTGAGCAGCACGCCGCTGCGCTCCCGCGCGGCCCGGCGCGCATCCCCGGGTGTGTCACCGTCGAAGGTGATGGCGCCGTGGGACAGGCCCGCCTCGCGCATCAGCGCGCGCAGGGACTCTTCCTGGTCTCTGGACAGGGCCTTGGTGGGGAACAGGTACAGCGCGCGCGCCTGGGGCTCCCGCGCGAAGCGGTCCAGCAGCGGCAGGTTGTAACAGAGGCTCTTGCCGGAGGCGGTGGGCGTGGCGATGACCAGGCTCTGTCCCGCCCGGGCCAGCCGGTACGCCTCCGCCTGATGCGAGAAGAGCTGCTGGATGCCCCGCTTCTCCAGCGCCTCGCGCACCTGGGGCGCCACGTCCGCCGGAATGGGCGCGAAGACGCCGGCGCGCGCGGGGGTGGCCTCATCCAGGACGAAGCAGGAGCGGAGCTGCCGGTCCGCCCGCCACCCGTCCAGCACGGAGTCCAGCCCGCGAGGCGCGTTCCACGGCGTGCGACGGGCCCCTCCGAAAGCGCCCGGTTCCTTCTCTGGCTTCATGGGCCGGGCACTGTACAGACGTATACCGAGGCAAACAACGCGGGAGCGCGCCTCATTGGTTTGACCTCCAGCTAAAACGCGCGGAGGCGGACGCGTGGGCGCTCCACTAGTGTGCCGCGCCGTGGCCCTCGCCATCTTCCTGTTCACCTACGTCTTCATCGCCGGTGCGCGGCTTCCGTACCTGCGGCTGGACCGCCCCGGGGGCGCGCTGCTGGGCGCCGTGCTGATGGTCGTCACCGGCGTCGTCACGCCCGCCGAGGTCTTCAACCACAGCGCCGACGCGAACCAACACGCCATCGACGCGGACACCATCGTCCTCCTGCTGGGGATGATGTTGCTGGCCGCGTACATGTCCCAGGCCGCATTCTTCCGCACCGCGGGCGCGTGGGCCGTGCGCAAGGCCCATACGCCCCGGCGGCTGCTGCTCGCCGTGACGTTCATCTCGGCGGTGATGTCCGCGGTCCTGGTGAATGACACCGTGTGTTTGATGCTCACGCCGCTGGTGCTGGCCACCGTGGACGACGCGCGCCTGCCGCCCGCCCCGTACCTGCTCGCGGTGTGCATGGGCAGCAACAGCGGCTCGGTGGCGACCTTCACCGGCAACCCGCAGAACATGCTCATCCAGGGTGCGTCCGGGCTGTCCTACGCCAGCTTCGCCGCGCACATGGCCCTGCCCGCCCTGCTCTCCACGGCGGTGGTCGCCGCCGGGCTCCTGTACCTCTTCCGGCACGACCTGCCGACGAGGCGCTTCGAGCCCAAGCCGCCGCCGCCCCCCGTGGACCAGGGGCTCATGGTGCTCACGCTGGTGGTGCTGGCCGGGGTCGTCGTGGCCTTCTTCGCCGGCCTGCCCATGAGCTGGAGCGCCCTGGCCGGAGCGGCCCTGGTCATGGCCCTGTCCCGGCGCGAGCCACGCGAGGCGCTGGAGCGCGTGGACTGGGTGCTGCTGCTCTTCTTCGCCAGCCTGTTCGTCGTCGTCTACGGCGTGAACAAGCACGGCTGGGCCGAGGAGATCCGCGTCCTGTTCGGGCCCCTCATGGCGGGCCCGCCCCTGCGGGAGACGCTGGGCTTCGCGGGGCTGACGCTGGTGGCGTCCAACCTGTTCAGCAACGTGCCCTTCGTCATGCTGGCGCGGACGTGGGTGCCCGCGCTGCACGACGTGGAGCTGGGCTGGCACGTGCTCGCGCTCGGCTCCACGCTGGCGGGCAACCTCACGCTGGTGGGCAGCGTGGCCAACCTCATCGTGTTCGAGGCCGCGCGCGGCAAGGTCAACATGACCTTCCTCCGCTTCCTCCGCGTGGGCCTCCCGGTGACGCTCGTCAGCTTCGTCGTGGGGTTGACGGTGCTCCTGGTGGAGCACGCGCTGTTCTGAAGAAGGCCGGGTGACTCAGGGGTCGGGGTCCGGCAGCTCGCCGGGCGCCAGCCCGTCTTCCGGAGGCTTCGTCGCCTCGGGTGCCGGCGCCCCCGCCTTGCCGGGAGCCCCGTCCGACCCCGCCGCGGAGGCCCGGGCCGGCGGCGCGCCGCCGCGGTCGGTGGGCGTCAGGTCCTTCACGAACAGCCGCGCCACGTCGTCCAGCATGGCCGTCATCGCCTCGCGGAAGAGCGACGGGTCCTTGCCCACCTTGAACGGGTCCAGGTGCGCCTTGCCCTCGGCGACCTGGTCCATGGTGAACGAGCGGTGCCACACCTCCGCGCGCCCGTCCAGGGTGAACATGCGGCCATAGCCTCGCAGGTACGCGCCCGCGCGGCCGTCGTCGCTGCGCATGCCGTAGTCCTCGATGACGAACTCGACGATGGTGTCCGCGCCCAGCGACGCCACCAGGTCGTAGTCCGGCGCGTTGGCCGGCACCTCCTCCACCAGGAAGCTCTCCAGCACCGAGGCCACCTGCGCGGGGTCCACCACGTGCGTCCACGGGAACTCACGCGGCAACTGCGACAACGTGGTGACCCGGAGGCGCTCGGAGATTTCGAAGCGCGTGACGGCCTGGAGCAGCTTCACCGTCAGCCGCCGGTCCGCCTCCACCGGCTCCAGCTTCTTGAGCTTGTTCCGGTACGCCGAGTCCTCGCGGAACACGTGGCTCTTGGGGCCGGCCCCGTCCTTGATGCGGGAGATGAAGGCCGGACGCCGGACGCGGTCCAGGTCCGCGCCAGCCAGGCGCTGCGACGCACAGCCCGAAGCCAGCAGCAGTGCGAGAAACGGCAGTATCCGTCGCGTCATGGAGGGACGGTTCTACCCCATTCCGTGCCCTCACGCTCCTCCCCGGCCTCCAGGGTGTTGGCGGGCCTCCGGTCGTGCCCGACTGGCTGCTATGCTTCACGGCCGTGAAACAGCCGCCTGTCACACCCTCTGTCTCGCTCCCTGGCCGCAAGCGCCGGCTTGGGGAGATTCTCATGGACGCCGGGCTCCTCTCGGAGACCCAGCTCCGCTCCGCCCTCGCCGAACAACGCAAATGGGGCGGAAAGCTGGGCCTCACCCTGGTGCAGATGGGGTTCGTGGACGAGAGCTCCATGGTCCACGCGCTGTCGCGACAGCTCGCCATCCCCACGGTGGATTTGGAGCAGCACACTCCGTCCGCGGTGGTGTTGCAGGCGCTCCGGGCGGACATCGCCGAGCGCTACACCGTCTTCCCCATCGCCGCGGACCCGGCCGCGAAGACGCTCACCGTCGCCTCCGCCGACCCCACCAACGTGGAGGCCTTCCAGGAGCTGGCCTTCCACTGCGGCCAGCGCCTGCAGGTGGTCGTCGCGAGCGCCTCGTCCATTGAGCGCGCCATCCGCCGCCACTACCACGGGGAGGTCACCTCCACGACGGCGACCCCGCTGTCCTTCGGCATGGACGAGCCCACCTTCGAGCTGGCGCCCCCGGTCGAGAGCGCGCCCCTGTCCCTGGCCGTGCGCGCGGTCTCCTCGGCGACCCTGGCGCAGCCCGGCCGTGAGACGGAGCTCACCCAGCGCGTGGAGGAGCTGACGCAGCAGGTGGCGGGGCTGGAGCGGATGGTGGCCCAGCAGGCCCGCTCGCTGCGGGCCATGCTGGAGCTCCTGGAGACGCGCGGCCTGGTGACGCGAGACGACTACCTCGCCAAGGTCCGCTGACGTCAGACGAGGATGAGGTCTTCCTCGACGCCGGCTTCGGTCAGCACGCGCTGCGTGCGACGGAGCCGTTCGTCGCTCAGGTCGGAGATCAGGGCCAGGATCTGCGGGTGGCTGGAGATGAGCGCGTCGAAGTCGGCGCGCGGCAGCCGCAGCAGCGTGGTGTGCCGGGTGGCGGTGACGGTCGCCGTGGCGGGCGTCTTCTGGAGCAGGGAAATCTCTCCGAACACCTCCCCTTCCCGGAGCTGCGTCAGCAGGTGGCCGTCCTTGCGCACCTCGACCTCGCCGGACAACACCACGTAGAGGCCGTCCGTCGGGTCGCCGTCGCGGATGACGACCGCGTCCCGTTCGACGTCACGGGAGCGGAAGCGCTCCACCAGGTCGCGCCGGTCCTTCCGCTCGAAGAGCCGGAACAGCTTCGACGTGTTCATGACGTTCGTCAGCATGCGCTGGCGGCAGAACTTCTTCAGGGCGAGGGCCACCTGCGGGTGGCTTCGCGACAGCTCGGCGAGCACCCCCGCGGAGATCTCCAGGAGCTGCGAGTCGTCGGACGCGGACTCCACGGAGGCCGTGCGAGCGGCGCCGGAGAGCAGGGCCATCTCCCCGAAGAAGGCGCCCCCTTCGAGCGTCGCGAGGTCATGGCGCTGGCCGTCCTCCGTCCGGAAGACGCGCACCGCGCCCTCGCAGATGACGTAGAACGCGTCGCCGTGGCTGCCCTGGTCGATGATGCGCTCGCCCGGTCCGAAGCGGCGCAGCGGGCAGCGCTCGAACAGCTCGATGAAGGCGTCTCGAGGCAGGTCCGAGAAGAGCGGAATCGTGGGCAGCGCGTCCAGGGACGTCGCTTCGGGAGGGACCTCCTCCGTCAGGCTGTAGATCTCTTCCTCGAGGCCGTCGCTGATGGACGTGGCCCCCAGGCCTTGTCGACTCAAAGCCGCCTGCGCGGCCAGCTCCACCGCGTGCAACAGGGAGTCCGCCTCCAGCTCCAACTCCGTGAAGGAAGACGGGCTCGTCGCCGTCCGGAAGGAGGCGCCCAGCGCGGGTGACAGGTCGTGGCCCGGGAGCGCGGTGGCGCCCGCGGGGACCGGCGCGTCGGCACGGCGCGGCCGGAGTCCTGGAGGCGAGGAGGACGCCGCGGCGTCAGAAGCGGTGGGCGCCTCTGGCTGCGTGGTGATGGGAGACGACAGGGCCTGCCAGCGGCCGCTGTTCGAGACGGAGCGTGGCGGTGCGGCCGGCGCGGGTTCGGGCGCGCGCGCCGCACCCACGGCGGGCAGCCGCTGCGACGCACGCGGTGCCAGTCCTGGCGGCAAGGAGCTCGTCGCCGCACGCGCGCCTCCGGGCTGAACCGCGGGAATCCGGGTCGCGAGCGGCGGAGCCTCCGGTTCGGGGAGAGCCACCGCGTCGTCCACCCGCTCCCCTGCCACGACGGGCTCCACGTCCAACGTCACCTCCACGCCAGCGGTCCCTTCTTCCGAAGCCAGCCCCACCTCGACCGAGTGGACGACTTCCTCGGTGTCACGCGAGGACGCGTCGGTGGACAGCACCCGCGCTGGAGGCAGCTCCGCGGACAGGTCCGCCGAGGAACCGCCGGCCGCCTCATCCTCACCCAAATCAATGGCGGCGACGGCCGCCCGGACGGCCGCGGGCAGACGCGACGTCCCAGGAGGCTCGGCGGACGCCTTCACCGTCACGGACGACGCGTTGCTCATCGGGCCCCGGGCCCGGACGCCCATGGGCGTACCCCGGCGCGCGTACAGGTCCGCGAGCATCTGCTGCACGCCGCGGTGCGCGGGGTCCAGTTCGAGGATGAGCTTGCTCGCGGCGATGGCGCGCGGAAGGAAACCCTCGCGCGCGAAACCCTCCGCGGCGGATTGGTACGCCGAGATGGCCCGGTCCCGCTGTCCCGCCTTCACCCAGGCATCCCCGGAGCGCAGGCGCGACTGATGGTCCTTGGGCTCGGCCCGGCAGTAGTCCTCGTAGAGCTCCGCCGCCTTGGAAAAGCGTCCCTTGGTGAAAGCCTCGGACGCCTTGTCCTTGAGCTTGCGCAGCTCCATCAGCGAGCGCCCTCCGACGCGGTGCTCTCGGACCCCGGTGCGGCGCCCGCGGCCTCACGCACCGTCCGGAAGTAGTCCGCCTTGAGGGCCTCCAGCTGGTCCGCATGCGCGGCGCTGCCCAGCTTCCGGAGCGACGAAGCCGCCGCGGCGCGAATCTCGGGCAGGTCGTGGAACAGGTCCTTGGCCACCGCGTCCGCCGCCTGCGCGTCGCCAATGCTCCCCAGCGCCAGCAGCACGTCGCGGCGGGCCACGCTGTTGGGCTCGTCCAGCGCCTTCACCAGCGTGGGCACCGCGTCCTTCGCCTGGAGCCGTCCCAACAGGGCCGCCGCCAGCGCCGCTTCCGGTCCACCTTCGCGCACCACGGCCTGGAGCTGCGCGGAAGCGGAGCCCGGCACACCGCCGGCACGCGTGAGCGCATCCAGCACCAGCAGCTTCTCGCTCCCCATCTTCGGCAGCAGCTCGATGAGCGCGGCCTGCCCCGCCTCGCCGGCCTCCGCCAGCGCCTGGGCCAGGGCCTTCTGCAGGTCGCGGTCCGGCTCGACGAGCCCGGCCTTGGCCACGTTGACGCCCTCGGGGCCCAGCCGCGCCAGTCCCACCAAAGCCGCCACGCGCAGCGCGGCGCTGGAGTCCTGAGCGTAACCGGTGAGCAGCTCCAAGGCTCCGGGCGCCTTCAGCGTCCCCAACGCTCGCAGCAGCGTCGCCAGCGGAACCAGCCGCTCCGGCGCCACGTCGTCGTACAATTCGGTGGGCACGCGGTGCCGCACCACGTCCCGTCCGGACTCACGCACCCGGGCGGCATTGAGTACCTTCACGCGCTCCAGGAGGTCCGCGTGCCGCGACGGCCGGTCATCCTTCAGGCCAGGCGTCGACGGGGTGGGCGGCATGGTCGAAGGGTCGAACCCCACGCCAAACTTCTCCGGGAGCGCTTGGGTCACCCAGTCGGCGCGCAGCGCTTCCAGGCCCTTGGCCTCCTGCTCGTAGAGCAGCTGCAACGCGGGCACGACGGAGGCATCTCCCACCTCCGCCACGGCCTCCACCGCGAGCAGGCGCAGCGTGGCGTCCGGATGGCTCAGCCAGGGCACCACCTTGCCGAGCAGCGGCAGCGCCGCGGGTCCCAGCCCCTCGACGGCCTGGAGGCCGCTGGCGGCCGTGGCCGGCCGTGCCAGCCGCTCGCCAATGGGGTCCACCGGACAGCCCCCGCGCGTGCGCATGCTCCGGCCAGCGACGAGCGCCTCCGCCGGTGCGCCCTCCATGACGATGGCGCACAGCGAGGCATCGGTCTGCGGCGTCCGGGGGAAGGACACGATGGCTTCGATGGCCAGCGGGCTGACGACGCTCTTCTCCACCGCCACCATCTGGAGGCGCTGCGTGGCCACCGGATCCCGGAGCTTCATCAGCGCGTGGATGGCGGACTCGCGCAGCTCGGGGAAGTTCTCTTCCAGCAGCAGCGTGATGGGGCCCACCGCGCGCTTGTCCCCGGCGTCACCCAGCCCACGCACGGCGGCGGCGGCGAGGATGACCTGGCTGTCGCGAACCAAGGGTAGCAGCCGGTTGACGGCGTCGGGACGGCCGCTCTTGCCCAGCTCCTCGGCGGCGCCCACGCGCTCGGGCAGCGCGCCTTCGGTCAACGCGAGCTGGTTGCGATCCCACTGCGTGCGGGCCTCGGCGGCGACCACCTCCGCCATGGCGCCCGGAACGTTGGCGTTCTTCAGGGCCTGGACGATGACCTGCCGCGTGGCCCGGCCCCGCCGCCCGTACTGGAGCGTGAGGTAAGCCTTGGCCTTTTCGTTATTCACCTTGGACAGCGCCATGGCGGCGCGGCCCTGGACCTCTTCGTCTTGGTCCTCGAGCAATTCGCCCAGGAGGTCCACGACGCGGGCGTCCTGGCTCTCCCCCAGCGCCACGGCGGCTTCGGCCCGGACGATGGCGGCGAAGTCCTTCGCCGCGCGAGTGAAGAGGACCAGGTCATCCGGGTTGCCTTGCCCGGCCAGCTTCTTCACCGCGAGCGCGCGGACCTCTGGACGAGGACTCTGGAGGTCCGCGAGAAGCTGGTCCCTGCTGCCGTTGCAGCCGAGGAGCAGGGCAAGTGCGAGAATGAGGGGGCGTGCGCCGGTTCGCATCGGTCTCCGGTGAGGGAAACGGTGTAGGAGTCGGCGCCGGTTATATCAATCCCCCTCGATTCCCGCCCAATCCACCGCGTCAGGTATCAACGCGGACGGCGAGGCCCCCGGGGAGGCGGCCGGCCCGTGCCGCCTCGGGGAGGCGGCCGGCCCGCGCCGCCTCGGGGACGATCATTGCTCCAACTGGGGGCGCTTGCCCGCTCCTTCTTCTTGCCCCAGTCCTGGAATCCGCCGGACTTCTCGGAGGGAGGACCCTTGCGAGCCCCGGCCCGGACGACGCGTTCACGGGGATTCCCGCTTTCGTCGGTGGGCGTCCAGGTGGAGCGAGCGGGGCGTCCGCCCTCGGAGCCCTCACGGCGAGGGCCGCCCCGGCCACGCGGCGCGTCGGCCCCTTCAGCGCGAGGCTTCCACTCACGGCGCTCCGGGCGGCCAGCACCCGCGGCTCCGGAACGGGGCGAGTACGGACGGCCTTCACCCCGTGGAGCCCGGCCAGCGCCACCGCCAGCAGCCCATGTCTTGCGCTCAGGACGGCCTTCGCCACCCGCGCGCGGTGCGCGAGTACGAGGCGCGGCGTCACCGCCCGCGCTCCAGTCGCGGCGCTCGGGACGGCCCGGGCCACGGCTCTTGGGGGCGCCGCCCTCGGCACCACCGAAGGATCGACCCGGGCCACGGCTGCGAGGCGCGCCTGCCTTGTCGCCACCGAAGGAGCGGCCACGCGGCGGGCCTGCCTTGTCAGCGCCGAACGAACGGCGTGCGGGCTTGGCGTCATCCCCACCGAAGGAGCGACGCGCGGGCCTGGCGTCATCCCCACCGAAGGAGCGACGCGCGGGCCTGGCGTCATCCCCACCGAAGGAGCGACGCGCGGGCCTGGCGTCATCCCCACCGAAGGAGCGACGCGCGGGCTTGGTGTCGTCCCCACCGAAGGAGCGTCCACGCGGCGCGGCTGCCTTGTCACCACCGAAGGACCGGCGCGCGGGCTTGGCGTCATCCCCGCCGAAGGAGCGACGCGCGGGCTTGGCGTCGTCCCCACCGAAGGAGCGTCCACGCGGCGCGGCTGCCTTGTCACCACCGAAGGACCGGCGCGCGGGCTTGGTGTCATCCCCGCCGAAGGAGCGACGCGCGGGCTTGGCGTCATCCCCGCCGAAGGAGCGACGCGCGGGCTTGGCGTCGTCCCCACCGAAGGAGCGACGCGCGGGCCTGGCGTCGTCCCCACCGAAGGAGCGACGCGCGGGCCTGGCGTCGTCCCCACCGAAGGAGCGTCCACGCGGCGCGGCTGCCTTGTCACCACCGAAGGACCGGCGCGCGGGCTTGGTGTCATCCCCGCCGAAGGAGCGACGCGCGGGCCTGGCGTCGTCCCCACCGAAGGAGCGACGCGCGGGCTTGGCGTCGTCCCCACCGAAGGAGCGACGCGCGGGCTTGGCATCGTCCCCACCGAAGGAGCGGCGCGCGGGCTTGGCGTCGTCCCCACCGAAGGAGCGGCGCGCGGGCTTGGCGTCGTCCCCACCGAAGGAGCGGCGCGCGGGCTTGCCCTCGGCCGACGCCCCCTTGGCCCGTCCGAAACGCGCCAGGCTCGCCCCGCCCGCCGCGGCCTTGGCCGCACGGGCCGGCGCCTTGCGCGCGGGCTTGGCCGCCACGGGCGCATCGTCATCCATGGACAGCTCCGCCTCGTCGTCCGAGTCGAAGCCCGGAGCCGCGCGGCCATGCCGGCGCGGAGGCAGCTTCAGCTCCCCCGTCGGCGGCACGCTCTTGCCATCCGACACCGAGTGCAGCAGCTCCACCTCGCTCGTCTTGAGCGGGCGCAGCTGGCCGGGGCGCAGACCTTCCACACCCACGCCGGCGTAGGACGGACGGAACAGCCGCACCACCGGGTGCCCCACCGCGGCGCACAGCCGCTTGATGAGGTGCGGGCGCCCTTCCGCCACGACAATCTTCAGCCAGGTGTTCCGCTCCGCGGCCTCGAACACACCCACCGACACAGGCGTGGCCATGCCGTCCTCGAGCCGCACGCCGCCGCGCAGCTTGTCCAGCGTGGCCACGTCCGGCTCGCCCTTCACCTTCGCCAGGTACATGCGCGGCACCTGGAAGCTGGGGTGCGTCAGCTTGTGCGCCAGCGCCCCATCATCCGTGAACAGCAGCGCGCCCTCGGCGTCGTAGTCCAGGCGTCCCACCGGGAACAGGCGCTTGCCCACCTCTTCCACGTAGTTGGCCACCGTGGGCCGGCCCTGCGGATCCGACAGCGTCGTCACGACGCCCACGGGCTTGTAGAGCAGGAAGTAGGAGGATTCATCCGGAGGCGTGACCAGCGTCCCGTCCACCGTCACCAGGTCCGTGCCGGGCTCCACCCGGCTGCCCAGCTCCGTCACCGTCTTGTTGTTCACCGCGACGCGGCCCGCGGTAATCAGCTCTTCTGCATGCCGGCGCGAAGCAACTCCCGCGCGGGCCAGGTACTTCTGTAGTCGTTCGGCCGCCATACCATCCTTCTTCCATGCTGCCCGTCACTCGGGCTTGGGCCCCGTCGTATCACCCGTCTCGGGTTTCGGGGGCGTCGTGTCCAGGACGCTGGAGCTGACCTTGTGTGTCCGGTCCGCGGCCGCCATGGCCTCCTCCAGGTCCTCCAGCGCGGCTTCACTGGCCGCCGCGCTCTTTTCCATCCGCTTCGTGAATGCCGGGTCCGACAGCGCTTCCACCGTCCCCGTCGCCGGGGGCGCCGGCTTGTCTTCCTTCTCGACGATCTCCCGGTGCTCCTGCGTCAGCTCGTGGAACTCACGCAGCGTGGGCAGGGCCGACAGGTCCTTCAGGGCGAAGAACTCCAGGAACTCACGGGACGTTCCATAGAGGATGGGCCGGCCCACCTCTTCGCGCTTGCCCAGGATCTTCACCAGCTTGCGGTCCATCAACGCCTTGATGACCGCGCCGCAGTCCACGCCGCGGATGTCCTCGATTTCCGGCCGCGTCACCGGCTGCCGGTACGCGATGATGGCCAGCGTCTCCACCGCCGCCCGGGTCAGCCGCTGTGGCTTCACCCGCAGGTAACGCCGGACATACTCACCCGAATGCGGGTCCGTCCGGAACTGCCACCCGCCCGCCACCTCATACAGCACGATGCCGCTGATGCCGTCGCGGTGGATGCCGGAGAGCTGGTTGAGGGCCTCGGCGATGAGCTCCCGCTCGATGCCGGTGGCCATGTACAGCTCGTCCACCGACAGCGGCCGCTCCGCCACGAAGAGCACGCTCTCGATGACGGTGCGGACGCGGTCCGTGGACAGCTTGCGGCTCTTGGAGAGGAGCTTCTCGAACGACGTCTCCAGGTCCGGAGGCGCCTCGTCCGAGTCCTCCTCGATGGAGGCCGCTTCCAGCTCGTCCAGCTCGTCCGCCGGGCCGGGGCCCGTGACAGCGGCGATTTCCTCTTCGGAGAACGGGCCGGGGCCGCCGGGCGTGCCCGGTTCGGGAGTCTCATCCTGCGGTCCGTTGCTACCGGTAGTCACTGTCGTCGACCTCCGTGGGAGCCAGCTTCTCCAGCGCGTCCCCGTTGGGCAGCAGCAGGATGGGCCCCATCGGCTCGTCCTGCACCACCCGGATGAGCCGCCGCTTCACCATCTCCAGGATGGCCAGGAAGGTGATGACCACCTCCTGCCGCGACGGGGTGTCCTCTTCCGTGAACAAGCTTTCGAACAGAACCTGTCCATGGGGGCGCAGACGCTCTACTACGCGGAGGATGGCCTCGGACAGCGTCACGCGCTCCCGGACCACCTCGTGCTGCAGTTTGGGCTGCAACCGCTCCAGCACCCGATCGAGCGCCTCCACCAGCTTGAGGACGCTGAACTCCTGGAGCCCCACCTCCTCTTCCGGGATGGGCACCGCCTCCACCGGGACGTTGCGGGCGAAGACGTCGCGGCCGAGCAGGTCCTGCGTGGCGAGCTGCTCGGCGGCGTCCTTGTACTTCTGGTACTCCAGCAGGCGCCGCACCAGCTCCGCGCGCGGGTCCTCGGTCTCCTCGGCGACCGAGAGCACCTCCGATCCCTCCTGCGCCGCGACGGCGTCCTGCCGGGGCAGCAGCATGCGGCTCTTGAGGTGCGCCAGCGTGGAGGCCATCACCAGGAACTCCCCGGCGATGTCGAGGTTGATCTCCCGCATCCGCTCCAGGTGCTCGAGGTACTTCTCCGTGATCAGCGCCAGCGGGATGTCGAAGATGTCGACCCGATGCTCCTTGATGAGATGGAGCAGCAGGTCCAGCGGACCTTCGAAATTGGGCAGCGCGATGCGGAAGTTGTCGCCAGGACTCCGCGGCAACTCCCCTTCACGAAGGGCCTCATCGGCCGGCGAGCGACGTTCCTCACTCACCGGATGTCCTGGGTGGCGTCAACGGGATGGGTGGGGGCGCGTCATCGCGTAAGGGCCCGACTTTCTTAGGCAGCGGGCACGAGCCTGGAGGACACACACCCATACCAGTGCCCCCCAGGTGGGTCAAACAATCGGCAGTGAAAGCCCGTTCAGGCACACCGCCTCATGGGATTCCCACGGCCTTGCGGACCTGGTCCATCAGCCGGGTCGCCTCGGCCCGGGCCCGGCTGGCGCCGTCCTGGAGGATGCGCTCCACCTCACCTGGGTCGGCCGCCAACTCGGCGTACCGCTGACGGGCCGGGCCAAAGGCCGCGTGGTAGGCCTCCAGGAGCTTCTTCTTGTAGTCGCCGTAGCCCTTCCCGCCCGCCTTCCAGGTGGCGTCCACCTCGGCGAAGTCGGACTCGGGCAACATCAGCTTGAGCAGGTCATAAAGCGGCGCGTCGCTGACCAGCCCCGCAGGGGGCGGGTTCGAGGGCACCGGCTTGGGCGCGTCCACCGGCGTGGAGTCCGTCTTGATGGACATGATGCGCTTCTTGATTTCCTTCTCGTCGCCGAAGAGCTCGATGGTGTTCCCGTAGGACTTGGACATCTTCTGCCCGTCGACGCCGGGCACCGTCTGGGTGGCCTCCTGGATGCGCGCCGCGGGCAGCTTGAGGATGCCGGGCGCGTGGCCCCGCTCCTTGCCCTCCGGGTCCGCCGGGTCGTAGCCGGGCACGTACTGGGTGTTGAACTTCACCGCCCAGTCGCGCGCGAACTCGATGTGCTGAATCTGGTCCTTGCCCACCGGGACGAAGTCCGCGCTGTAGAGCAGGATGTCGGCGGCCATCAGCACCGGGTAGGCGAAGAGGCCGAAGTCCGGGCTGATGCCCTTGGCCACCTTGTCCTTGTAGCTGTGCGCCCGCTCCAGGTGCGCGTGCGGCGTCACGGTGCCCAGAATCCAGTACAGCTCCAGCACCTCGCGCACGTCGCTCTGCCGGAAGAGCACGGCCTTCTTCGGATCCAACCCCAGCGACAGGTAGGCCATGGCGGCCTCGCGCGTCAGCGCCAGCGCGGCCTTGGGCTCCCGCACCGTGGTGAGCGCGTGCAGGTTGGCGATGAAGTAGTAGCCCTCCCCCTCATCCTGGAGCTGCACGAACTGGCGGAGCGCGCCGTAGTAGTTGCCGATGTGCAGCCTGCCGGACGACTGCACTCCTGAGAGAATCCGCATAGGGGCTTGAACCTTGAATCGGGAATCGACAGGGCTCGTTCGCACACCCGCCGCGGCCCTGCAACCGTCCGTTGCCCGAGTCACGACTCCGTCCAGTACTCGAAGTCAAGACGGACTCTCCCTGGAACTTTGCGTTCCGCCAGGAAATCCCGAGCAAATCCAGGCACTTGCAATTGAATCACGGTGGGGTGCACCGGTACCCTGGGGGTTCCTCACGCGGGCCCACCCACCTTGGAGGAAGCACCTGCATGGAGCCATTCAACGGAAGTCTCGCCAGCTATCGCTTGCAGTTGGTGATGCCGCCGCTGTTCAGCGCGCCCGGGGTTGAAGGGGTGCTGCGGGTGGAGCGCGGCGCGGTGCGGCGCTGCTTCCACGTCAAGGACGGCTACCTGGTGGGCGAGAGCTCCAACGACCCGCGCGAGCACCTGGCGCAGGTCCTGGTGAACCTCCGCATCCTGGACGCGCCCCGCGCCGCGGCGGCCTTCGAGGCGGCCGAGGGCGCGCGCATGCCCTACGGCACCTTCCTGGTCCAGCGCTGCTTCGTGGAGCTGCCCCGCCTCATCGAGGCCCTGGAGCACAAGGCGCGTGAGTCCCTCTTCGACTGCTACGCCTGGGAGTCCGGCGAGGTGGAGTTCACCCCCGGCCTGCCACCCGCGACCCGGGCGATTGGGCTCAAGCTGTCGCTGTCCACCCTGCACCGTGACGCGGTGACGCGGCAGCGCGAGTGGTCCATGTTCCGCGACATCTTCCCCCGCATGGACGCGACGTTCCGCGTCTTCCGAGAGTTCGCCGTGGAGACGTACTCGGAGGAGGAGGACGTCCTGCTGGACCTGGCGGCGAGCGGCGCCACGCTGGGAGAGATGCTGGCCAGCGCCCGGGAGGCCCCGCTCTTCGCCGCGCGCTGGGTGCTGCACCTGTACCGGCGGGGTGCCCTGGCCCCGCGCAAGGCCGGAGGCCCCCGGCTGGGCGAGGCCGCCGAGTTGGAGGAGCTGCTCACCCTGGTGAAGCGCTTCCTCGAAGCCGGCCAGTATGACCACGCCGTCGCCCTGGCCGCGCAGATCCTGGAGCGAGGCCCCGTCCCCGAGGCCCATGCCCTGTACCGCGAGGCGGAGATTCGCCTGACGCTGGCGCTCAGTGACGAGCTCTTCGCGCTGGACGGGCGACTGGTCTTCGAGCCGATTCCGCGCCCCACCCCGCCCGACCTGACGGCGGATGACCTGTACCTGTACTCGAAGCTGCGCGGCAGCCGGAGCATCCGGCAGGCCCTGCGCACGGCGGCCATGGGCGAGCTGGCCGCGTCCCGCTCCGTGCACCGGCTGATGGCCTCCGGGCTGATTCGCGTGGCCCCGCTGCCAGGGAGCGAGCCCCGGCGGGCCCACACGGACCCGTTCGGCCTGCCCATCCACAGCGTGGGGAGCTGAGCGCCCGGGCCGCCCCCTACCGCGCGGCGGCGCGCGGCTTCTTCGCCTTGGGGACGAAGACGTCGCTGCGCGGGTGGAACGCGTCGTACACGGACCGCAGCCGGGCCGCGTTGACGTGGGTATAGATTTGCGTCGTGGCGAGGTCCGCGTGCCCCAGCATCTGCTGGACGGCGCGCAGGTCCGCGCCGCGCTCCACCAGGTGCGTGGCGAACGAGTGCCGCAGCTTGTGCGGCGACAGCGGCTTGGCGATGCCCGCCTTCAGCGCGTACCGCTTGAGCAGCTTCCAGAAGCCCTGCCGGGTGAAGCCAGCGCCTCGCGGCGTGACGAACAACGCCTGGGACTTGCGCCGCCCCAGCACCGCGGGCCGGGACTCCGCCAGGTACGCCTGGACCTTCTCGATGGCCACGCTCCCCAGCGGGACGAGCCGCTCCTTGGCGCCCTTGCCCTTCGCCACCAGGTAGCCCGCCGTGAGCTGCACGTCGTTGATGCCCAGGCCGCACAGCTCGCTCACGCGCAGGCCGGTGGCGTACAGCACCTCCAGCATGGCCTTGTCGCGCAGGCCCGTGGACGTGCGCTCGTCCGGGGCCGCCAGGAGCTGCTCCACCTCTTCCAGGGTGAGGAACGACGGCAGCTTCCGGGGGGAGCGGGGCGTGTCCAGGTCCTCCGTCGGGTCCTTGTCCGCCATGCGCTCGGCGACGAGGAACCGGTGGAAGCCGCGCAGGGCCGCCAGGTGCCGGGCCTGGCTGCGCTTGCCCACGCCCCGCTTGCCCAGCACGGCCAGGTGCGCGGACACGTCCTCCTGCCGCGCCCGCGTCACGTCGGAGACGCCGCGGGCGCGCAGGTCCTCGAAGTAGACGTTGATGTCGGCGGCGTAGGCGTCCACCGTCTTGCCAGACAGCCCGCGCTCCGCGCGGATGAAGGCGATGAACGCGTCGAGCATTCCTTCCATCACCGCGCAGGCTACCGGAGCCGCGCGGCGAGGCAACTCAGCGGCTCACGCCCGGGGCTCCCCTGCTCGCTCCGGTGACGCCGACTCCAGCGCCTGCACCACCCACGGCCAGCCCACCACGATGTTGCCCGGAGAGCGCAGGCAGGCATCCGCCACCGCCAGCACCTCCGCCGGCCGCGAGCGCACCGCCAGCGCCAGGTGTCGCCCCAGGAAGGGATGCGGCAGGTAGCTGAGGTTGTGGTGACGCACCGGCACCCAGCCCAGGGTGGGCCGCCCCGTCCAGCGCTCCACCGCATACGCCACCGCCGACGCCAGCACCTCCAGCGCGTACAGCGGGAGCCGGAACGCGCTCACCAGGAAGGCCACCAGCGCGCTGGCCGCCACCGCGCCGGCGTAGGACGCGTTCGTCGTCCCCGTCCAGAGCAGCATCGGCGTCAGGCTGGCGAGGATGGCCGCCATCTGGACCCGCGCCACGGTGGGGCCTCGGCCAATGGCGATGCCGCTGATGCTCCCACACGCCAGCCCCGCCACACCGCCCAGACACATCCCCACCACCATGCCCGCCACCCCACCCAGCTCCGGCCCGAAGGCATCCGCGGCCGTCGCGTGCAGCCCCAGCAGCGTGGCCAGGCTGGACAGCGAGCCCAGCAAAACGCCCGCGGCCAGCCCCAGCACCTGCGCCACCACCAGCCCCACCGCCGAGCAGCACAGCGCCGACAGCACCCAGCCTCGCTCCAGCGGCAGGCCCGCCATCAGCAGCGCGAGGCCCAGCACCTGCGTCACCATCGGCGCGGTGACGAGCAGCAGCAGCAGCATGCGCCGGACATAGACGGCCGTGGCCCGGTCTCCGCCCTCCGCTTGCTCGCTACACAACGTCCCCAGCCGGGCCCCTGGAACGCGGATGCCCGCGGCTCGCAGCCGGAAGTGCAGGTCCACCGGCCGGAATAGGAGCAACAGCAACAACTTCAGCAGCCCTGGGACCTGCTCCGGTGCATCCACGGAGCTCGGCCGTGTTCCCCCCTGTGCCAAGAAATCCCCCTATTCTCGGGTTCTAGTCCTCCAGCCTACCCTTCCCTTGCCGGAGGATCTCAAGTGAATCGCCGATGAGTGAAATCACGGTCGACGGTTCATTGAGCGTCACACCCCCGTCAAGGATGAGGTCCAGGCCATGGCCCAGTGCGTCTTTGATGTCCCTGGCGTCCGTGAGGGGCTCACCCTCCGTGTCGGTCGCGGAGGTCGTCACCAGGGGGCGGCCCAGGGCCCGGGCCAGCTCCCGGACGAGCGCCGCGTCAGGCACCCGGATGCCCACCTGCTTCTGCTTGGACATCATCAGGTCCGGCACCAGGCGCGTCGCTTCCAGGATGAAGGTGAACGCACCCGGAGTGAGGCCCTTCATGGTCCGGTAGGCGAAGTTGCTCACATGCGCATAGCGGGCCACGTCCGACAGGTCCGGACAGAGGAAGGACAGGGGCTTCTTCTTGTCGCGTCCCTTGAGCTGATACAGCCGCTCGATGCCCTTCTTGGAGCTCAAGTCACAGCCGAGCCCGAAGTAGGTGTCCGTCGGGTAGGCCAGCAGGCCGCCGCGCTCCAGCACCTCCACCGCGCGTTGGATGTGGCGGGGTGAGGGGTGCTCCATGTCCACCTCGAGGATGGGTGCGGCCATGATGTCCTCCGTGCCTCCCGTGGCTGCTGCTGAAGGTGTGGATGCCTGACAGCCTATGCCGTTCCCTGTGCGTCGTCCGCGCGGATCTCCCCGGAGGCCGCCAGGGCGCGCCGGGTGAGGACCGGCCCCACCAGTTCGTGGGCGGTGATCATGGCGACGATGAGCACCTCCACCTGGGGGCCAAAGGACGGAAACGTCCTGGACACCAGGGCCGCCAGGCCAAACGTCACGCCGGCCTGCGAAATGAGCCCCATCCACAGGTAGCGCTTGAGCCGGGGGTCGTCCGCCGGGGCGAAGCGGCGGCAGGAGAACCAGATGGCCACGCCGCGCAAACCCACCAGCAGCAGCGCCGCCGGCCCCACCGTCAGCAGGGTGTCCAGCTTCAGCCCGGCGCCCGCCGCGGCGAAGAAGAGCGCGAACACGGGCAGCCCCGCCTGCTGGATGGCGTTGTGGATGCGCTCGCCCGCGCGCTCGTCCAGGTTCGCGATGAGCGCCCCCGCCGCCAGCGACACCAGCAGCGGGGACAGGTGCAGGCGCGAGCCCCCTTCGGCCGCCGCGAAGCACAGGCCCACCAGGAACAGCGGCAGCTCCTGCTTCACGCCGCGCATGTAGATGAGCATGCCCACGGCCAGCACCAGGCCCACCACCACCGAGCCGAACAGCTCCCACCCCACCCCGCCCAGCAGCTCCGTCACGTCCAGCCCGCCGCCGAAGCTCGCCTTCGTCAGGCCCGCGGCCAGCGCGAAGGCCACCATCACCAGCAGGTCGCCGATGATGACCAGCGCCATCAGGAACTCCGTGAAGGCGCCGCGCGCGCTCGTCTCCTGGACGATGGCGATGGTGACCGTGGGGGAGAATGACACCACCACCGTGGACAGCAGCGCGCTGACCGCCAGCGCCTGGGGCACCGTCATGCCCGCCAGGAAGGGCAGGAAGGGCTTGAGCGCGAAGGTGGCCCCGAAGCACACCAGGAAGGTGACGCCGCACACGGCCACGCACAGCAAGGCCACGCGCGCGCCCACGCGGCGGATGAGCCCCAGCCGGAGCTCCGTGCCGGCCACCAGCGCGATGAGGCTCACCGCCAGCCCCTTCACCAGCTCCAACCCCTTCACGCCCGCGTTCGGAATGAAGCCCAGCGCATAGGGCCCCACCGCCACGCCCACCAGTAGGTAGCCGGTGAGGCGCGGCAGGCCCAGGCCCTTGGCCACCTTGCCCGCGAACAGGCCGCACAGCAGCAGCGCGCCCGCCGCCAGCATCACCGGCGTCCCCGAGTCCGCCCGGAGCACCTGCGCCCGGCTGATGATGGCCAGCAGCGCCATCAACAGCAGCAACCGGATGACGGCCCCCTTCATGCCGCCACCTTGTCGCCGTCAGTCGAGCTCGCGGAGGACATGCCGCGGGGCGGATCCACCACGTACCGGAAGGCCTGGCCCGCCAGCAGCTCGTTGACCACCGCGCCCATCACCACCACGTCCAGCACGCGCGGCGCCAGCACCCCCGGCACGAGCATCCCGTACTCCGCCACCAGGCACAGCGCCAGGCCGCCCTGGGCGATCAGCGCGTAGCCAAGCCGGGGGGGCAGCACCAGCGTCTGCTGCACCAGCCGCCGCGCGAACCGGCCGCCCAGCATCTTCCCCAGGAAGCGCAGGCCCACGAAGGCGGGCATCAGCGCCCAGCCCCAGTAGTCCCGCGCGTGCACCGCGCAGCCCACCAGGAACACCAGCACCAGGAACACGGGCCGCTCCACCCGGCCCAGCGCGCGGGCCACCCGCTCCGAGGTGCGGCCGCCCACCACCGCCAGCGTCGCCCCACACGCCACGCCCGCCAGCAGGGGCGACACCCGCAGGTACGCCGCCGCGCCGCTCACCAGCACCACGCCGCCCAACGTCACCGTGGTCAGCTCCGCCAGGTCCTTCAACGCATGCGTGAGGAAGGCCAGCAGCGCCCCACACATGACGCCCAGCAGCAGGGCCAGACACACCAGCCCCAGGCCTTCGCCCACGTTGCTGGCGGCGCCGATCATCAGCGCCAGCGCCAGCACGCCCAGCCCCACCGCGTCATCCAACATGGTGAGCAGCGCCACGCCCAGGCCACGCGCCCGGTCCAGGCGCCCCGTGCGCCACGCGAGCACGGCCGAGTGCCCCGACGACAGGCTGGCCGCCGCCCCCAGCATCGCCGCCGCGCCCACCGCGCCGAGCAGGCCCCGGACGGACGTGAAGATGAGCGGCACCAGCAAGGGCAAGGCCACGAAGAAGAAGGCCGTCCCGGAGTGCGCCAGCGCCGACAGGTACACGGGCCGCGGCAGCAGGCGCAGCAGGCGGGGCTCCAGGTTCAGGCCCAGCAGCACGCCCGCGGTGCCCAGCCCCAGCGCCATCACCGGGCGCAGGGCCTCCAGGTGCCGCTCGGTGAGCACCCCCGCCACGGAGGGCCCCAGGAGAATGCCGAGCAGGACGAAGAGGAAGCCGCTGGCCGCCAGCCTCGCCAGCGCCGGAAAGCGCCCCGGGTCCAGCGCGCGGCTGGAGGCGAGCAGCGACAGCGCCGCGATGGAGAGGAAGACGAGCAGCGCTTGCACAGCCCGTGCTTATAACGACGGGGTGCTTCCCGTCACGACCGGCGATGCGTGGGCGCGGAGATCACCGGCATGGCGACCAGCCGGCCCATGGGTGGGTCGTCCGCGTCCATCTCCAGTTGGACGCGCTGAACCAGTCGCTCCATCTCCTCGGCGGGCAGGCCCGGCAACAGGCTCACCAGGATGACGCGGTCGTCATCGGCGCCCAACGCCAGGCTGCGGAGCCCCGCGAACACGGGGACCTCGGCGGACAGCGCCGCCGCCGCGCTCCGAGCCCGCACCACCAGCGGCTCCGGGATACCGAACTCCCGGAGCCGGCGGATGGCCCGCTCGGTTCCTTCCAACTGTTCGAGGAACGTGATGACCAGGTACACGCGGCCGTCTTAGTCGGTCCGCGAGCCTGACGCCACGCCTCACGACGCTACTCGTTCTGGCCCGGCCCCGCCGGCTCTCCGGACGACGGCGGTGTGGACGGCGCGGCGCCCTCCTGGGGGGGGGGGCACCTGCCGTGCCCTCCTGCGCCGCCATGGCGGCGCGCGCGGCCCGCTTGCCCTCTTCGATGAGCTTCTTCACCTTCTGCCCACCCTTGCGGCCAATCTCCTCGTAGAAGTTCGGGCCGCGGGTGGCCTTCACGCGGTCGCCACCCTTCTTGCCGATCTCCTCGTAGAACTTGGCGCCGCGCTCGGCCTTCACCGTCTCGCCGCCCTTGCGGCCGATCTCCTCGTAGAAGGAGCGACCGCGCTCGGCCTTCACCGTGGCGCCGCCCTTGCGGCCGATCGTCTCGTAGAACTCGCGACCGCGCTCGTTCCGGACCGTCTCGCCACCCTTCCGACCCGCTTCGGCTACCGTCATGCTGCCCTTGTTGTCCTTGTCCGACATTTGCCTGTCTCCTCTCGTGACTACCCCAGCCCTCGCCTCGGTGCCCCTTGCCTGAAACCTTGGGACGGAAGCGCCCCGATGCAAGCAAGCTCCGTACACCGCCAGCCGTTCACCCCTGGTACGCCACACGAAAACACCTGTGATTTCGTGGGTTTCGCAACGCCTGCCGAGCTTTCAGACCGGGCGGCGGGCTGCCCGGCCGGACGCTTTCATGTTGGAAACACCCCACTGCACATTGCGGATTCCCGAAACCACCTTCACTTTCAGGCCCACGGCGCGGCGGAAGTGGGGCCGCGGGGAGGTACGGCGTGGCGCAGTCGGTGAAGACCTGGCTCCGGGTGTTGGCCCCGATGCTCGTTTCAGTAGGGGGGCTTGTCGCACTCCGGCTGCTCGGGCCGGACTTCGTCGACCAGCAGCGCCTCGCGAGCTGGTTGGAGCCCTTCGGGAAGTGGGCGCCTATTGCATACATCGGCTTCCTTGCCATCCGGCCCGTGACACTGCTTCCGGGTCAGCTGCTGACGGCCGTGGGCGGGATGATGTTTGGCACGCTCGCAGCGACCCTCTATTCACTAACGGGCAGCTTGTTGTCGGGCCTGCTGCTTTTCGCCGCGGCGCGCAAGCTGGGCACGGGGCTGATGAAGCGCCTGGCGGGCAGCAAGTACCCCGCACTGGTGCGGGCGGCGAAGCGGCATGACTTCCTCTTCGCCTTCACCGCCTGCATCAACCCACTCTGCCCCACCGACGTGATGCTGGCGGCGGCGGCGGCGAGCGGCGCGCGGCTGGTGCCCACGCTGGCCGGCATCATGATTGGCACCATTCCCGGCACCTTCCTCACGGCGCAGCTCGGCAGCGGTCTGGCCCAGGGCCGCACGACGATGACGGCGGTCGCCGCCGTGGGCCTGGTGGTGTCGCTGGTGCTCGGCGTCTTCATCGGGCGGCGCTTCTACAAGGAGCTCAACCAAGACGCGCCGGAGCCGCACGCGGAGCCGCCGCCGCACGCGCCCGCGCCACGCGCCATCGGTCATTCCAAGGCGGCGGCCAGGCCCGCGGCGCTCTAGGCATGCATGGGGGGCTCCGGGAAGAGCTCCACGCGGCGCTGCACGCGCTCTCCAGGGCCCACGCCCGTGGGCAACGAGACGGCCCGGGCCATCTCCTCGCCGTGTCGCAGCCGCATCCGGATCACCTCCGGCGCGAAGTCCAACATGTCCCCCATGGGCCGTGCGGGCTCGATGACGGTGATGCGGCAGTACCGGTAGGGCACCCCATCCGGCCGCCGCACGGTGAGCCCCGCCTCATAGGCCTGACGGACGATGTCGTTGATGCGCACGAAGGCATCCACGTCATTGAGCAGGATTTCGTTGAGGGTGATGTCGGCCAGGCTGCGCGTGGCCACCTCCAGGAGATTGGCCGGCGGCTTCGCCCGCTCAATCTGGGACGGTGAGCAGACGATGACGACGATCTCCGTCGGGCCGAACTCCAGCGCATCCCCCAGGGGGGTGGCGTTGCGCAGGCCCCCGTCGACCAGGGCCGACTCGCCGACGGGCTCCCAGAGGATGGGCAACGTCGCGCTCTGCCAGATGGCATCCAGGAAGTCCCTGGAGTCACTGGGCACCAGCTCGTAGTTGCCGGAGACCAGCGACACGCGCCCCACGTGGGCGGGCACCCGGAAGCGGTTTCCGGCGAGGTGCCGCTGGATCAGCTCCCGCATGGGCGCGTTGTCGTACAGCCCCAGCTTGCGGAACAGGCCCACGCGAAGGGCCACCAGCGGCCAGGGCAGCTTCCGGTAGAGGTCCGCCTCGCGGAGGTTCAACCAGATGTCATTCAGCGCCCGGTAGGCGTGCTGGGCCAGCAGCGCGGCGTTCAGGGCGCCCACCGACACGCCGAAGATGCGCTCCCAGCGGAAGCCATGGACCTCCCGGAGGACGCGCTCGGCGCCGACCTGGAAGGCTCCCTTGGCGCCACCGCCGGACAGTACGAGTGTTGCGGGACGATCCTTCATGGCACGCCTCCTGGGAAATGGATCTGGCGCAGATGGATAGGCGCGTGCCAGCGCGGCAGGAATCACCCCAGGGCGTGGGCCCCTGTCCACCGGACCTCGGTGCCGTGGGGCGCCTCGGACGGCAACTTCCATGCACCACCAGCCGGAAGGCTCTCTAGGATGGGCGGATTCACCCCTCTGGAGCCTCGATGATCCGCTTGCCTGGCTGTTGTGTGGTGGCGCTGCTGTTCGCGTTCCTGCCGTCCGCGGTGCTGGCCCAGCAACCCACCGCCGACGCGGCCACCCATGACGCCCTGCGCGTCCTCAAGCAGGAGATGGAAGACGCCCTCAATGCCCAGGACATCGACCGGCTGCTGAGCCACCTGCACCCGGAGGTCGCCTTCACCACGATGAACAACGACGTGCGCGTGGGGAAGGAGTCCATCCGCGCGTACTACGACGAGATGATGCGCGGGCCGAATCGCGTCGTGGAGCGCATCCAGGCGAAGTTCGAGGTGGACGACCTGACCCGCCTGTACGGAAACACCGGCATCGCGCGCGGCTCGTCGCGGGACCACTACGTCCTCACGGACGGCACGGACATCGTCATCGACGGACGGTGGACCTGCACCCTGGTCCGGGAGGGCGACCGCTGGCGCATCGCCGCGTTCCACTACTCCACCAACGTCTTCGACAATCCCCTCCTCACGCGGGTGAAGCACCTCGCGCTCGCCGGAGTGACGGTCATCGGACTGGGCGCGCTCGTGGCGGGCGCCGTCATGGGCCGGAGGCTGCGGCGCAGGCCAGCGGCTCACGCGCCCTGAAGCTGGCGGGCTGTCACGTCGGCCAGGAAGGGATGGCGCCGGGGCAGGCGCTTGCGCCAGAAGGACTCGATGGAGCGGTGGAACAGGCGCAGCAGCGCCAGCCCCGGACGGCCCTCCAGCGCCGCCAACTGTCCGGCTGAGTCCTCCAACAACGCCCGAGCCCGGACGTACTCCGCCGTCATCCACGCGCGGCCCGCCTCCGTGCCCAGCAGCGCGTCGAGGCGCGTCGGGTCCGCGCCCTCGCCACGGACGGCCGCCGCGACCCCTTCCGGAACATTGTAGAGCCCCTGGGCCAGGTCCTCCCGCAAGTCCCTCATCACCGAGCACCAGCCGAAGGCCTCCATCAGCGCGGGCGCGTCCTCGGCCCGGACGCCCGCCCCGGCGACGTGCAGCATCAGGTCCACCGACAAGCGGAACGTGTCGTGCTGCTGCGCGCGGAGGGCCTCCGCGCTCCACCACTGTCCGTCCTTCACCCGCTCCCGGTCCTTGCGCATCGTCCGCACCAGCGCGAAGACCTGGGCGCGCGCCGCGTCGTCGCCCAGCCGCTCCAGCAGCACGCGCCCCAGCGTGGCCGCCGTCCCCGGGTCCTCCCCTCGCCCGGACTCCAGCTCCAGGAGGAGCGCGTCCACCCAGTCGAGCGGCTCTCCGTCCACCGCGCGGTCCCCATCCAGCACGTCGTCCACCAACTGGAGGAAGCAGAAGCCCACCCGCGCCACCCGTGCCTCGCGCCACCACCGGCTCAGCGTGTAGCGGTAGAGCACCAGGGCAATCAGTCCGTAGCGCAGGTGACGCCGCGCGAAGCGGTAGGACTCCCGGGCGCACAGGGCCTCGACTCGCAGCGACTCCAGGAACGCCGCGCGGCGCGACCAGGGCGCCACCCACCGCCAGGTGCCCCAGGCCAGCAACGCCCCCGCCACCACGTCCACCAGGTGGTGCTCGTGGATGAGCAACGTCGACGCCGCGATGGCCAGCGCCCACAGGCCGAACACGGCCCGCCCCAGCACGCCGGCCCGCTCCGCGTAGGCCAGGGCCGCCGTACATGCGAAGGCGACGTGGAGGGACGGGAGGTAGTTCCGCTCCAGGTTGAGCGTGTCCGCCAGTTGGAAGACCCCCGCCCAGCTCCCTTCCACGGCGCGCGGCGGCCAGGCCACCTCCACCGGGAAGAGCAGGAAGCACACGGCCGCGAGCGCGGTCTCCACGCACAGCGCCAACGCGAAGGGCACCATGTCCCGCCACGTCCGGAAGACGAACAGGGACAGCAGGAGCAGCACGTCCATGCTGACGTAGACCAGCGCCCAGGACGGAATGAAGGGGATGTGGCGCTCGAAGGGCAGCTCCACCCGGAGGCCCTCGGTGTAGAAGCCCGTGAGCCAGCTCGCGCCGCCGTAGACAGCGACGAAGAACAGGGCGAAGCCCGTGGCCATGGCGGCCGTGAGGGCCCGCTCTTCCCTGCGGGGCCAGCCGAACAACGCGGGACGCGGGCTCATCGGTCCTCCGCGGCGGCGGGCAGCGGCCGGGGGCCCCGCCACATGGACAGCCAGATGCGCAGGAAGGACGGCCGCGTCACCTCCGGGTCCACGTAGCGGCCCAGGTAGAGCCAGGGCACATGCGGGTGCCGGTGGTGGGCCCGGTGATGGTGGTAGTTGAGGAATAGCCAGCGCACCGGGGCGGCCACGCGCAAATCCCACGCGCCGTCACGGACGTGCAGCAGAGACCACGCATGGTCCGCGTACTGGAGCGCGCTCCAGTTGACGGCGAAGGCGGCGTAGCAGAGCCCCCACCCCGCCGCGGATACATCGAGCGCCACCACGAGGCCCACCTGCACGCAGGCCGCCAGCAGCACCTCCGCGCGGATGGCGCGTCCAGGCGCTGCCTCCAGACGCCCGAGGTACGCGTCCGCGCCCGTCTGCTCGCCGTACCGGGTGCCCGTGCCGCGCAGCCGGTGCAACAGCCCGGGGACGAGCGCGAAGGCCACCGCTCCCACCGGGACGAACAGCCAGTAGAGGCCGGTGAGGATGGAGTACCACTGCGCCCGCTTCAGGAAGCGGTTGTCTCCGGGCCGGAAGTAATCGAACTGCTCCAGGTGCGTCCGGTTGTGGCGGTGGTGGTTCAGGTGGAAGGCGCGCTGCATCGTGAAGGACGTGGGGAAGAACGCCGCGGCCACCCGGCCCAGCGTGTCATTCACCCGCCGCACGGGGTGCAGCACGCCGTGCGTGGCCTCGTGCAGCAGTGAGAACACGGTGTTGTTCACGAAGGAGAAGACGCCCGCGGCCAGGAGCTGGACGGCGAGCCGCTCCGCGTGGGACGCCAGCCACAAGCACCCGGCGCAGGCCGCCATGGCGCAGACCAGGAGGACGGCGTTGAGCGCGGCCGGAATCGGGGTTGCCTCACCCTCACCCGCGGTCGTCATCGGGCGCCTCCGGCAGGCCGTCGGTGAAGTCGAGCACCTGGCGCAGCACCGGGTCCTCCGCCGCCCCCGCCCGGTTGAGGCGCATCCCGTCGAGCACGGACAGGTCGCGCCGCAGGAACGACGTGAACAGCCACCGCGACACCTGGAGCGCCAGCCAGTCCAGCCCCGGGAGCCGGCTGCGGCGCGCGGCGAAGGCGAGCCGGATGAACACCCCCTGCTCGCTCTGATGGAGGCCGGCGAGCAACGCGCTGCGCGTGCGCCCCAGGTCGCTCTCCACGGACAGGAGCGTGCCGCCGTGCAGCGTGAGCGTGACGCCGATGCGATTGCCGGACAGCCACTTCATCACCCGGTCACTCAGCCCGGTTCCCGTGACGCGGGACGTGTAGCGAACGCGCAAGGTGAACGGGTCCGGCCGCTCCACCACCGGGGCGTCCCGCAGCTCGCGATGGTGCACCGTGCGCAGGTGCTCCAAATCGAAGGCATTGGCCACCACGGGCAGCCAGTCACAACGGATCGCGAAGCGAGCCGACGTGCCCCAGCGCAGCGCCCCGCTGCCCACCTCCGGCGGAGGAAAGAGCACCACCGGACCATTGAAGACCAGGATGGCGCCGTACCGCTCCACCACGGGGAACGCCCGCTGCGCCGTCTTTCCCGGGCAGGCGCCACTGCCGTCGAACCGCCAGTGGTGGAGCGGACAACGCAGCGAATCCCCCACCACGGTGCCACCGCCCAGGTGCGCGCCCATGTGGGGACAATGGGCGGCGAGCGCGTGCACCGCGCCGCTCCGTCCCCGGAAGAGGACCAGCTCCCGCGCGCCCGTGCTCCAGCGCATCACCTGTCCGGGCCGGAGCGCCTCGGAGGGGCACACGAGGTGCCACGCGCGCAGGCGGCGCAGTTCGGGGCGACGCACAGGCTCTGGCCGCGAGGCGATCTTCACCACCATGTTGGGAATCTAGTCCAACGGATGATGGGGCTGAAGGACGGACAAGGACGTTGCGTCCGGACTTTGCCATGGGTGAAGCACGCACGGCCCACGGGTCAACCACGCGGACACCCTATGTTTCTCATGTGAATACGAATAGAGAGCCACGCATGCACCGTAATGGTGAAACGCGGTCTCAAGGTGGCGTGGGACGTCAGGCAGGTGCCTACCTGGTGTTGTTGCTGTACTGGACGCAGCTCCTCGCGAGCTGCGGGCCCGTGGGTACTTTCCGCGCCGAAGAAGATGAGGCACGGGGACAGCGAAAGCTGGCGCTGACCATCCAGCCCCAGGACACCAGCCCATTGGAGGTCCCCGCGGACACGTTGGTACCGAGTCCCTCGGGGCCCTCCACCGCGACGACGCCCTACGTCGCCGACGTGACGAGCGATGGCGCGGCCTCCGTGTCCATCCCACTCTGGACGCCAGACGGGCGCGCGGGAATCCAGCCCCGCTTGGCATTGACGTACAACAGCCGAGGCCCGGATGGCCCGCTGGGTGTAGGCTTCAACCTGGTGGGCCTGTCCCAGGTGACGCACTGCCCTCGGACGCTCGTGCAAGATGGCGCCGCCGAAGCCGTGGACTTCAGTGCTCATTGGAGCGACGCGCTCTACTGCCTGGATGGAGAGCGCCTCGTCGTCGTCGCTGCGTCCAATGGAGAGGGCTTCCCCGAGTTCCGCACTGAGCGGGAGTCCTACGCCAAGATTGTCATCACGCGGCAAGATGCCCAGGGGCGACCACGAACCTTCCGCGTGTATACCCGCGAGGGTCGTATCCTGACTTTCGGCGAGACGGCCACACGCACGGATGGCCTGCTGGTCGCGAGCACGGGAGGCCCCATGACCTGGGCGCAGACCGTGGTGGAAGACCGGGCCGGCAATCAACTGGAGGTCTTTTACGAGGGAGCGCCCAACACCGCAGGAGCGGGCGCATGGTTCCGGCCAGACCGGATTCTCTACACCGGCTTCGTCGCTCCCATTGGCAGCGGAGAGACGGACGCCCCTGCGCGGCGCTCGGTGAAGTTCCGCTACGAGACACGGCCCGACGTGTTCGTGGGGTTCACCGCGGGAGAGAAGCTGCGCCGTGACTTCCGCCTCTCTGGCCTCGAAATGCGAGGCCCCGACGCGAGCGGCGCGGACGTCCTGCTGCGCTCCTATACCCTCCGCTACGACAACCAGAGCGTCAGCAAGCGAAGCCTTCTGCGTGAAGTCCAGGAGTGTGATGGTCTCGGCACCTGCAAGCTCCCTGTCCAGTTCGACTGGGAAAAGGGCTCCTGGGAGTTCGAGGAGAAGGACGCCGGCAACATCCAGGAAACGCTCACGGGCGGAGGGCTACATGCCTTCGGCCTGGGGGCCGGACGCTTCGGGATCGGGTATCTGTTCCAGTCCGTCCACGTGTGGACCGAGAAGTGTGGAAAAGGCCAGCCATCGCCTTGCTACCTGCGTTTCCCGCCCGAGCAAAACCAGCCATTCGATCGCGCCCACTGGCAAGACGTTTTCAAGCTTCACGTTCTGAAAGACCCGTCCGTCGATCAATGGGAGGTCAGGAGCCCCTATGCGGACTCCACCTGGGACTCCATCACTTGCGATCCTCGACCGGCCCTGCGCCCTGTGGTGGTCGACTGGAACGGATTTGGGAAGTCCAGCCTTGCGGCCCATTCATGCCGCGTGGGCGAGTTCACAACGGACACTGGCATCGACATCCTGGAGTCCGAATACGGATACCGACACGACAACCAGTACGACTCCGTTTGGGGGAGCTCACGTAGCGTCTACTGGTTGGACATGGATGGCGATGGCTTCAACGACATGGCCTACATCGGCTCCCCCCCCTCCGTTAACTCCTCGGACCGGGTAGGTGTCCGCCTGCATTTTGGGAGTGTGCGGCTGCAGACCGCCTCGCGCGTCTTCGAGCGAACGGACCAGGGCATCCGGGCCGTCGACCTCGAGGGTGCCGGGCGCATGAGCCTGGTGGGACCGACTGAGTCCGATCCCACCTACCTGTCTTCTGTGAGCGCGATTCAGGGACAAAGCTCGCTTGTTGAGCTGCCGACACGCTTCAAGCGCCCCTTCTGGCTCGGCACTCAGTACGAACCGCCAAGCCACAGCCTTTTCGACTTCCTGGACGTCAATGGGGACGGACTGGCGGACGCGGTTGCCATGGGCAACACCGGAACCACGTACCTGTCCCGAATGGAAGTGCAACTCAACGACGGTATGCGCGGCTTCGCCGACGACACTGTCTTGCAGCGCACCCCTATCGCCGATCCCTACCTCGATAAACGGACGGGTGACTTCGACGGAGACGGGCGCACAGACATCCTGCTCGTGATGCTGGACAGGTCCGTGCGCATCCTCCTCGCGGGACCGCAAGGAGCGTTTTCGGGCTTCAAGAACCTTCCGATTACGTCGGGCGACTCGCTGAAGTGGGTGCAGGTCGTGGACGTCAACGGAGACGGTCTGCTCGACATCACGCGCCGGGTGGGCAACCGGTTGAAAGTCTTCGTGCGCAAGCACGCGACGGACGTGATCACCCACGTCCATGCGGGGACCCAGCGCCCGAACGGAACGGTCGCCGCGGGCCTCCATCACCGGTTCGACTACGCATACCTCTCGGACAAGTGCGACCCCGCGGTGACGAACTGCGATCCTCGGGTTTCGTCCCGCGTCTATACGAGCACGGTCATGGATGACGCGCTGGTGCGACAGGCTCCCGAGACGATGCGGGTCGTCCGCCGACTCAGTGTCAATGACAACGATGATCCGCACGGCAGTTGGACCTACGCCTACAAGGATGGCCGCTACCACGTCCGAGGGCATGGCTGGCTGGGGTTCTCCGAGCGCTCCCGGTTGGATGAGCGCACAGGCGAATTCACGACGACGACCTTCGACAACACGAGCTACCCCCTGTGCGCCATGCCCCTCTATGGGTGCCTTCCGGGACTGGCGCATCAGCCCATCCGCGAAGTGACGCTCACCCCGGTTCATGTGGAGACCGGGCTGCAGGAGCATCAACGTCGCACCGTGGAGTGGAAGCACCAGGTGTCGCCGCTCACTCCCGGCCGCTACCAGCGCTACGTCAACGTCGTTTCCGAGAGGCTGGAGCTGGTCAAGCAGGGGCAATCCATCACGCCCCTGGGGGAGACAGAGCGCGTCACGTCCCTCGACCAGTACGGGATCACCGTCTTCAGCGCCCTGCGCATGCGGGATGCAGACAGCACAGAGGAGGTCTCTACCCTGACGACGGGCGTCACATTTGACGCTACGCAGTGGATGCCCACCGGCGCCTGGACGTCGACGGAGAGCTGGGCGAAGTGTGGCCCCACCGCTCCCGAGACAGGTTGCGGCGGAGGAGACCCCGCTTGGGCGAAGGTGACGCGTATCACCTTCGACAGCCAGGGACGCGTGTCTCTCCTTGAGCGCGAGCCTGGCAGCCAGGGCGCGGCGGTGGCACCAAACGTCAGCGACCTCTATTTGAAGACGACCCTCACCTGGGGCGAGAAAGGCTTGTTGACCACGGTGACGCAGGAAGGTGGAGGCGAGTCACGAGTGGAGTCCACCGCCTATGACACGGTGGATCAAGTCTATCCGCGCCACACGGTGGACGCGGTCGGGGGTGTGTCTCGCTTTGCCTTCCATCCGGGCATGGGGGTGTTGGCACAGGCCGCGGATCCGAACGGAGTCCGCACACGTTACCAGTACGACGGCTTTGGCCGGGTGCGGACGTTGGTGCCCTCCTACAAGGCTCCGGCGGAGGTCTGCAACCGGACCGCCGTCCAGACCCACTACGAGTGGGAGGGGAGCTTGCCCCGGGTACGCACCTGGGTGGTCAACCGGGACAATGCTCCTGGGCTCGCGTGTGACAGGCCCGACAGCCTGCCCGGAGAGATGTTGACGTCGACCGTCACTCGCTTGGATGGACTGGGACGCCCCACGCGGACCTCGACCCTGGACTCGACCCTGGTCCAGACCTACGAAGACTTCCAGTACGACGCGTACGGCAATCTGGCGGCGTACTACCTGCCCAGAGCGCAGGCGGAGATTCCCGAGTCCGCGCCAGCGCTCGTCTCCAGCAAGCAAGACAACTTGCGGCGACGCCTCTCCCAGGAACTCCCGGACCAGAGCACCACGACAGCGTTGTACCCGGTGGCTCCTTACCGGCTGTCTACGGTGGTGACGGATGCAGACGGGCGAAAGACACAGCGCACTGTCGACCACCGAGGAGTGCTGGTGGAGAGCCGGGATGGCGTGGGCACCTCGTCCGAGGTCACCACGACATACCAGTACGGAGCGTTCAGCCGGCTCGTGGGAATCACGGACGCGACGGGTGCCACCATCACCACCGCGTTCAACAAACTGGGGCAGCCCGTGCGCACCCAGGACCCCAATGCCGGTGTGCGGCTGAGGGCCTTCAACGCCTTCGGTGAGCTCAAGTGGGAAGCGGATGGAGAGGACACTGACGCGGCTCGCCACGTCACGACGCTCACCCGGGACGCCCTGGGCCGCGTGACACAATCCCTGACCATGAAGGGGAGTTCCGTCCAGGAGCGGGCGACGTTCGTCTGGGACGCGTCCTCACATGGCTTCGGGAGTCTGGCCAGCACCACGACGGAGGTGGCGGGCTCCCCCACCGTCAGCACGGTCTATTCCTACGATGCCGTGGGCCGCCAGTCCACGCTGGCGCAGCAGGTGGGCACCGGGGAGATTCTGACGCTCACCCAGACCTTCGACGGCCGTGGGCGACTGGACACCCTGTCCTATCCACCCACGAGCGATGGGCGACAGTTCAAGGTCAAGTATGCCTATACGCCCCGCGGTGAGTTGCTCTCGGTCAAGAACGCGGACTCGAACCAGGTCTATTGGACAGCGCTCGAGCGCAATGTCCAACGGCAGGTGACGCGTGAGCGCTTCGGAGACCAGGTCATCCGCACGCGGCGCTATGACGTGGTGGGACAGCTGCGCTACCTGGACGCCACGAGTGGCGGCACCAGCGTCCAGCGACTCATCTACGAGTATTCGAAGGGCGGGAATCTCCAGGCGCGTCATGACCACGTGCAGCAGTCGACCGAGCAGTTCACCTACGACGCGTTGGATCGGCTCGATAGCTGGACGCTGTACCAGCAGTACAGCCACTGTGTGTCGTCCACGACGCTCTTCGCCTACGACACAGTGGGCAACCTCCTGGAACGGGATGTCGTCTGGGGGAGCGGGACCTCCGCCAGCTATTTCTACAGCGAGCCCGGCGCCTCGGGAGGTCCTCATGCCGTGAAGCGGGCCACCTGGGGCGGGACCCAGCAGACGTTCGACTACGACCGACGAGGCAATCAGACGGTCACTCGGAACGCGCAGACGGGTGCGGTGGTTCGCACAGCCGAGTTCACGCTGTCGAACCTCCCCTCCCTCATCACGGAGGGGGGCATGGACGTGCGCATGGCCTATGACGGCACGGGCGCACGCGCACTCAAGCGGACCACCCAGGGAGGCGCCACCCACGAGGTCATCTATCTGCAAGGGCTGTATCAGCGCCGAGACGGGATGACGCATGTCTACGTGGTGCCGGGCGCGGAGGGACTCGTCGCGGAGGTGCAGTGGACGGACAACATCTCGGCGGAGCAGGTCCGCTACTTCCTGATGGACCGCCTGGGCAGCCCGGACACGGTGGTCGGCTCAGCGGGCGAAGTGTTGGAGCGCCACAAGTATGATCCGTTCGGACAACGCCGCAGCAGCGTCAACCTGACGCAGGACGCAGTGGCCCCGTTGTCCGGAGGTCGTGTCGGCTACACAGGGCATGAGCTCGATGACGAGTTGGGGCTCGTGTACATGCGGGGCCGGATGTACGACCCGCGCCTGGGCCGGTTCCTGAGCCCGGATCCCGTGATCGCGGGCGTGGGCTCGAGCCAAGCGTTCAACGCGTACTCCTACGTAGTCAACAACCCGATGAAGTACACGGACCCGACGGGCTTCTATCCCCAGTCCGTGTCGTCGACGTACAGCGCGTCGACCACCGGGTTGGGCGTGGGGTTCGGGATGGCTGCCGGGTTCCTCCCGTGGGCGCTCTCTAAGGTTCTGGGGCTGGGTGCCAGTTCGTCGATGCGCATGCGGACCGATGACGCCACTGTCTCCCCACTGCGGCACATTGACGATGGGGGCGGCAGCGTAGGCACGCAGGTCAGCGAGAGCACGACGCCCCTGTGGCAATGGGGATCCGCGGCCGAAGTCGCCAATGCGTGGTACAGCGGCCCTCGCAGCGACTACCACTCGTGGCTCGCAAACGAGATTCAACCCGGCGCCTCGACTTGGGACTACGCGATCTTGGCGGTGACGACCCTGTCGGTGGAACTGGGCGCTCAGTCCATGGGTAGTCTTTACTTCGGCGAGGGCATCGCGGAGGGGTCCGTCGCAGGATTCGAAGACGATGTATTCCGGGCTCTGGGACTGGCGCTCCCGCTCGCCCGGGGGGCGAAGGCGATGCACCCCGCAAGAGCCCCCGCGCCCAAGGTGATTTACAACGCGGCCCAAACTGCCGTTGCTGCGGAAGCTGGAGCCGCAAAGGGCGGAGGAGCCTGGAAAAACATTAGCCGAGGGATTCAGATTCGAAAGCTCGGCGGCCTATGGGTAAAACGCGTGAATCCCAATGCTAATCCAACACTGCAGGCTTGGGGGCGGCATTCTCTCGCGAACCAGTTCCGTGCGCTTGATGCCCTCGACGATCTCGCAACTCCACATTCGTTCCGCAATGGAATGCTCCTGATGCAGGACGTCGGGCCGACAGCATCCTTTGGGCGGACCTGGCTCAATGCTTACATACAGGGCAGCCGTCGCATCGGATGGGTCAATGATCTTAAGCCTGCGAACATGGGGGCCAACGGTAGGATCTTCGATCCCGCCCTAGATTTGGTGGACAAGAGCATTTTGTTTGGCGGCGGGGCAACTTCAATCGGAGGATCCCTATACGGGGTGGGGTTCTTCGAAGGTGTGTGGTGATGCTCATATTTGGCTCAATCGTCGCAGCGCTTACCGGCTTCGTCCTGTGGTTCACGTGGAACCGTGGACTACTTGGTAAGCTTGTGGCTGTGATTCTTTTCTGCGGAGGCTTGACCACCCTAGTTGCGTCACTCTTGGTCAAGGGCCTGTGATGACCAAGTGTTCGAAGGAGGAGGCACAGCCTTCACCGTGAGCGCTCACCGGCACAAATCGCAGTTGCGAGCTGAGGGGTTCTCGGAAAGGGCGACAGCGAGGGCGTTTTGGAAGGCTGTGCCGGTGCGCGTACAGAGTGGTCGTCAGGAGGTCGCGGGCGCTGTGGCGTTGCAGGTCAAGCGCCGTGACATGAGTCGATGTTCAAGAACGAGGTCCGTCGTGCATCGTGAGTCGAAGTCAGGGATGTTGGGCGGTGCCCTGTGGTGCCTCTTCACGCTGGTGGCATTTCCAGTTCACGCCATCTGTCCGGATCCTCCGCCACCGCCCACGACGTGCATCAACGCGAAGGGTTGCTACGGGATGACGGAGTGCGACGACTACCCGAGGTGCGGCTCGTTCTCGGGGGTCTCGAATGTCGCGTGCACGGTCTGCGGCGATCAGGGCCATGTCCGGTGTGATTGGGAGGGCAACCTCATCGCGGGCTCGTGCTCAGCCTACGGCGAGGAGAAATGCGACGCTTGTGACAACGACGGTGACTCCTTGATTGACGAGGGGCCCGACGGCGGCGTGCTGACGGGCGGCGCCTGCGACCCGCTCTCCAATGGATGTACGGGGACGCGCACGTGCAGCGCGGGCCAGTTCCAGTGCGTCATCCCCTCCGGCACGCGGAGACACTGTGACGAACCGAAATATGGCTGTGAGAACGCCACCGCCGCCTGTCAGCCCGACGGGACGCATGGCCCCTGCCGGCCGGCGACGACTACCCAGGAGAAGTGCAACGGCTGTGACGACAACTGGGACGGCTTCGTCGACAACCTGCCCGGCCAGGGAGCGGGGACCCTGACGCAGGAGTGCCGGACCACGGCAGGCACGTGCGCGGGCTCGGTGCAGGCCTGCATCGTCCAGGACAGCATCAGCATGTGGGGCCAATGTGTCGCGCCCACAGAGTCCTGCAATGGGCTGGATGATGACTGTGACGGGAACATCGACGAAGGGGACGTCTGTGCCCTGTATTGCACGTGCACCCCGACCACCTGTGCATCCCAGGGGAAGACCTGTGGCTCTGTCCCAGACGGATGCGGCGGCACGCTGAGCTGCGGCACCTGCCCGGCGGGCCAAGCCTGCGGCGCTGCCAATACCTGCGACACGGTGACCTGTCCGCCGTCTCAGTACCTGTGCTGTGACCAGCTGACGTGCAGCCCCCAGAAGGGCTGCCCGGAGATGGCCTGTGGGCCAGGAGGCGGTGGCGACGAAGGCTCCAGTTCCGAGCCCCTTCCTTAGGTTCGGTGCAAGCAGGGCCGTCACCGGCCGAGGGCGGCACGCCTCGCCATCACCGGAGGTGGCAAGGGCTCGGCCCGCACTGCCTTCATCGAGACACTTTGCGTGTCTCCGGATGCGGGAAGCCTCAGGCGATGTCCATCATTGAGGGTGAGGACTCCCGATGACGAGCGTTGCGGGCATCATCCGTCGACATCAAGAGGAGATCATCCGGCAATGGTCCGAGCAGGCAGCTCGGGCCGCGTCCGCCCGAGGGCTGGACGCGCCCGAGTTCAAGAACATCATGCCTATCTACCTGGCCTCGCTCGCTGACGAGGAAGGTGCGCCCGGTGCGCTTGCCCACGCGCAGCGGGAGCACGTGGAGACGCATGTGGCCGCCCGCCTCCGGCAGGGCTTCAATGTGGCGGAGGTCGTCGAGGAGTTCGCCATCCTGGGACGGTGCATCGCCAGCATGTGGGCGACCGCTGCGCCTGAAGCCCGTCCCAGCGTCCTTGACGTCGAGCGGCTCTTCACCGAGCTGTATGCCGCTTCGACCGCCGTGTCGGAGCTCTTCAGCCGTCACCTGTTGGAGGACGAGCAGACGGAGAAGCGTTACCTGCGGCTGCTCCAGAAGGTGGCAAGTGAGGCGCTCGTCGACGGGGATGCGGCATCCCTGCGTGACCACTTGAAGGGGGTCCTCTATTTGATCATCGAGGCGATGGGCGCCCAGAGTGGTGCCGTGCTCCTGTATGAGGCCGAGGGGGAGCAGCTCGTCACCGCGGCCGCCGCGGGATTGGCGAGCGAGCAGCTCGCGCACTACGCGGCATCCATGAGTCCTGCGTCCTTTCCCGGCAGCGTCGCCGCCGCGGGCGAGGAGACCAGCTCGGTCCTGGATGCCGAGACGACGTCGCTCGAGGTGAGCCCGCCGCTGCGTCAGAGCGGACTTCGTTCGCTGCTCGGGGTTCGACTTCCTCCCCACCGCGCGCTGGTGGGCATCATGTATGTCGGCCTTGCCGAGGTCCGGGAATTCACCGCCCGGGAAAAGGCGCGGCTCCTGTCGCTGGGACAACAACTGAGCGTCCACCTGGACAACGCCAAGCTGTACGCGAATCTGCGCGAGAAGATCGAAGCGCTGCAGACCGAGCGCTCGCTACGCGAGCACTTCGTCTCCGTGCTCGCCCATGACCTTCGCGGACCGCTGTCGGCGGCGAAGTCGGGGGCTCAGCTCCTCATGCGGCATCCCGAGCGGCTGGACCAACGACGCGACCTGGCGCTGCGCATCGACCGCAACATTGAACGCACCGACCAGATGGTGCGGGACCTGCTCGACGCGAACCGCATCCAAGGGGGCCAGCGGCTCCCGCTACGCCTCGACATGTGCGACCTGGGCGGTGTCGCCCAGGAAGTGGTCGAAGAGCTGAGCGCGCTCCATGGGGACCGCTTCGTGCTCCAGGCGGAGGAGCGCGTCCGGGGAATCTGGAGCGCGGAGGAGCTCCGCCGCGCCCTCTGGAACCTGGGCAGCAACGCCATCAAATACGGGTCCGCCACGGAGCCCATCACCTTCACCGTCACACGGGCCGGCGACCTGGCGCGAGCGTCTGTCCACAACCAAGGCCCCGTCATCGCGCCCGCGGACCAGGAACAGATCTTCAAGCCCTTCACCCGGACCCATTCCGCGAACAAGGGCCCTTCGAAAGGTTGGGGGCTTGGACTGACGCTCGTCTTGGGGTGTGCGCAAGCACATGGAGGAACAGTCTCCGTCCAGAGTGACGTCGAGACCGGAACGACCTTCACGCTGGAGCTGCCGCTGGACGCCCGCCGCTACCAACCTCGCGACCCGTGAGCCGGGACATCCGCCCGTCCAGCGGCCTGGGCAGCCCCCGCAGACTGGTGGACACTTCGAAGTCGGCTGACCGGCGGGAGTGTCCACCACTGGCTCTCAGGTGGAGCGTGCAAGGAAGAAGCCTGGAGGCAGGCACCCGGCAATGGCCTGCTGGGCGCCGGTCATGGCCCTGAGCATCGCCTTCTTCGTTCCCTTCATCGTCGCGGCATTGGCCGTCCCCATCACCCGGCTGTTCAAGTCCTGGGCGGGCTGGGTGCTCGCCCTGTGTCCGGCGGGGCTGGCGGTGTGGTTCGGCGCACAGGTCCCCGCCGGGGTCCGCGGTGAGGTGCCCTCGCTGACGCTGTCGTGGATGCCCGATTTGGGCATCGACTTCGCGCTGCGACTGGACGGCCTGTCCCTGCTGATGGCGCTGCTCATCACGGGCCTGGGCACGCTCGTGGTCATCTACGCGGGGCGCTACCTGGTCCACCACGAGGTGCTGGGCCGCTTCTACGGCTGGCTCCTGCTGTTCATGGCCGGGATGCTGGGCATCGTCCTCGCCGACAACACGCTCCTGCTCTTCATCTGCTGGGAGGTGACGACCTTCAGCTCGTTCATCCTCATCGGCTTCGAGCACAAGGAGGACGCCGCCCGCGAGTCCGCGCAGCGGGCCTTGCTCATCACCGCGCTGGGCGGCCAGTCCCTGCTGGTGGGCCTGCTCCTGCTGGGCGACCTGGTGGGCACGTTGTCCATCTCTGGCACCATCGCCGCCGCGGACACCGTGCGCGGCAGCCCCCGCTACCTGGCCATCCTCCTGCTGGTGCTGGGCGGCGCGTTCACCAAGTCCGCGCAGATGCCATTCCACACCTGGCTGCCGGGCGCGATGACCGCGCCCACGCCCGTGAGCGCGTACCTCCACTCCGCCACCATGGTGAAGGCGGGCGTCTTCCTGCTGGCCCGGCTGTCGCCCGTCCTGGGAGGCACCCCCCCATGGGAAACCATCCTCACCGTCGTGGGCACGGTGACGATGGTGCTGGGCGCCCTGCTGGCGCTGGGGCACACGGACCTCAAGCTGGTGCTCGCGTACGCGACGGTGAGCGTCCTGGGGGCGCTGGTGATGCTGCTCGGCCAGGGCACCGCGGCCGCCATCCAGGCCATGGTGACGTTCCTCACCGCGCACGCGCTCTACAAGGGCACGCTGTTCCTGGTGGCGGGCTCGGTGGACCACGAGACGGGCACGCGCGACGTGACGCACCTGGGCGGGCTGCGCAAGCGACTGCCGATGACGGCCGCCGCGGCCGCGGCCGCCGCCTTGTCGATGATGGGCCTGCCCCCGCTCTTCGGCTTCGTGGGCAAGGAGCTCATCTACGAGGCCTGCCTGAAGGGCCCGGGAGGCTGGCCCCTGGCGGTGGGGGCCATGGTGGGCTTCGGCGGCATGGTGGCCGCGGCGCTCCGCGTGGGCGTGCAGCCCTTCGCGGGCAGGACGTTCCGCGCCGCGAGGCCGGAGTCGGAGGTCCACGAAGCGCCGCCGTCCATGTGGGTGGGGCCCGCGCTGCTCGCCGCCGCGGGGCTGGTGTTGGGCCTGGTGCCCTGGGCCATCCAGCCCCTGCTGGCCATGGCGGCGGTGGACATTGGCGGAAGCCAGGCGGGAGACCTCAAGCTGACGCTGTGGCATGGCGTGACGCCCGCGCTGGGATTGAGCGCGGGGAGCCTCGTCCTGGGAGGAGGCCTCTTCGCGCTGCGCCAGCCGGTGCTGAAGGGCCTGCGCGCCCTGAACCTGTCCAGCCACGGCCCGGAGCACTTCTACCAGGCCTCCCTGAGCGGCCTGCTCAAGCTGTCCTCGTGGATGACGCGGGTGCTCCAGAATGGCTCGCTGCACCAGTACATCGTCGTCACCATCGCCACGTTCGGCGGGCTGCTGGCGCTCGCGGTGGTGCTGCGGCTGGGGCAGTGGCCCCGGGGCGTGTCCATGGATGTGCTGCCCTATGAGGTGGTGGTCCTGGTGGGCATCCTGGTGTCGGCGGTGCTGGCCGTGGTGTCGCGCTCGGCGCTGACGTCCATCCTCGCGCTGGGCGCGCTGGGCCTGGCGGAGGCGCTGCTGTACGTGTTCTTCGGCGCGCCGGACCTGGCCATGACGCAGGTCGTGGTGCAGACGCTCACCGTCATCCTGTTCGCGCTCGTCTTCGCGCGCTTCCCCGTCCAGCCGCACGAGCACCGCTTCCGTTGGTGGACGGCGGCGCTGCCCCTGGCCGTGGGCGGGCTCGTCACCTGGACGCTGCTGCACGTGGCCTCCGTGCCCACCCACACGCGGCTGGCGGACTTCTACGCGGCCCAGAGCGTGCCCGGCGGCAAGGGGCTGAACATCGTCAACGTCATCCTGGTGGACTTCCGGGCACTCGACACCCTGGGAGAGACCGCCGTGCTGGCGACGTCGGGGCTGGGTGTCTATCTCCTGTTCCGCACGCGCTCCCGGAGAAAGAAGAGGCAGGTATGAACCCCGTGGTGATGCACACCGTGGCGCGGATGATGGCGCCGGTGCTCCTGCTCGTGTCCCTGGTGCTGGCCGTGCGCGGCCACGACATCCCCGGCGGCGGCTTCGTCGGCGGCCTGCTGGCGGCGGCGGCCTTCGCGCTGCAGATGGTGGCCTTTGGCCGGTCCGCCGCGCGCAGGCAACTGCGCGTCCACCCCACCCGGCTGGCGGCGGCGGGGCTGCTGGTGGCGCTGCTCAGCGGCGTCCCCGCGATGCTGCAGGGCCGCGCGTTCCTCTCCAGCCTCTGGGGCCGGGTGCCCCTGCCCTGGTCGGACGGGTTGAAGGTGGGCACCCCGCAGCTCTTCGACGTGGGCGTGTACCTGGCCGTCCTGGGCACGGCGATGTCCTTCATCCTGGGCATGAGCCGGGGTGAGGAGACGACCGCGCCAGAGCTGGGGAGGTAGGCATGGAGCTGTTCCTCGCGCTCACCGTGGGCGCCCTCTTCGCGGCGGGGCTGTACTGCCTGATGCTCCACAGCGTCGTCCGCCTGGCGCTGGGACTGGTGCTGCTGGGCAGCGCCAGCAACCTGCTGCTGTTCACCGTCAACGGGCTCCAGCGCGGCTTCGCGCCCCTGGTGCCCGAAGGCCAGGAGGCGCTCACCCGGCCCTTCGCGGACCCCCTGCCGCAGGCCTTCATCCTCACCGCCATCGTCATCAACTTCGGGCTGCTCGCGCTGCTGCTGGTGCTGGTGCACCGGGCGGCGCAGGAGACGGGGACCGACGACACCCGCGCGCTGCGCACCGAGCTGAAGGACTCCCAATGATGCCGTCTTCGGCGCTGCTCAGCCTGCCCATGATTTTGTGCCTGGGCGCCGCGGCCGCGGGCCAGCTCACCCCCTCCCGCGCCTGGCCGCGCCGGTGGCTGGCGTTGATGACCATGGTGTCCGTCACCGCCGTGGGCGCGCTGCTGCTGGTGACGGTGCGGCGCAACGGCATCCAGGCGACGCAGATGGGCGGCTGGGCGGCGCCCTTCGGCATCACCCTGGTCGCGGATCTGCTCAGCGCGCTGATGGTGCTCGTCACCGGGCTGATGGGGCTGACGGTGGTCTCCTTCTCCGCGGCCACGCTCCCGGCCTCGCGGGAGGCGGGCGCCTACTACCCGCTGGTGCTGGTGCTGGTGGGGGGCGTGTGCGGCGCGTTCCTCACCGGAGACCTCTTCAACCTCTTCGTGTGGATTGAGGTCATGCTGGGCGCCTCGTTCGTGTTGCTCGCGCTGGAGGCCCGGCAGGAGCAGCTCGAGGCGTCCATCAAGTACATGTCGCTGAGCCTCATCGGCTCCGTGGTGCTGCTGTGCGCCGTGGGCCTGCTGTACGGCGTGGCGGGGACGCTGAACCTGGCGGACCTGTCCGTCACGGTGCCGGGCCTGGGCACGCCGAGGCTGATGACGGCCGTGTCCATGTTCTTCCTGGTGGCCTTCGCGCTGAAGGCGGGCGCCTTCCCGCTCTTCTTCTGGCTGCCGGCCTCCTACCACACGCCTCCCGCGGCGGTGACGACGCTGTTCTCCGCGCTCCTCACCAAGGTGGGCGTCTACGCCCTGGCGCGCGTCTTCACCCTGGTCTTCACGCAGGACGCGCAGTTCACCAGCACCCTCCTGCTGGTGATGGGCGGCCTGACGATGGTGACGGGAGTGCTGGGCGCGGTCGCGCAGTACGACGTGCGCCGGCTGCTGTCGTTCCACATCATCAGCCAGATTGGCTACCTCATCGCCGCCCTGGGGCTGCTGACCCGCGGCGCCCTGGCGGCGCTCATCGCCTTCCTCATCCACTACATCTTCGCGAAGTCCGCGCTGTTCCTGGTCAGCGGGGCCACCGCGCGCGTCACCCGCACCTATGACCTGCACCAGATGGGCAACCTGTACCGGACGCAGCCCCTGCTGGCCGCGCTGTTCTTCATCCCCGCGCTGTCGCTCGCGGGGGTGCCCCCCTTCTCCGGCTTCTTCGCCAAGCTGGCCATCATCCAGGCCGCGCTGCGGACCCAGCACTGGGTCATCGCGGGGACGGCGGTGGTCGTGGGCCTGCTGACCCTCTTCTCCATGATGAAGATCTGGCGCGAGGCCTTCTGGAAGGCGCCCCCGGAGAACCAGCCGCAGGAGCCCAACCGGCCGCTGAGCCTGGGCGACGGCGTGCTCGGGCCGTGCATCGCGATGACGACCTTCATGGTCGTCCTGGGCGTGGGCGCGGAGCCGCTGCTGGAGCTGGCGGACGCGGCGGCGGGACAGCTCATCGACCCCACGGAGTACGTGCGGGCGGTGCTGAGGGAGCGCCCATGACCGCCTTGCTCTGGAACCTGATGCTGGCCCTGCTCTGGGCCGCGATGCTGGGGGAGGTCAACACGGCGAACCTCCTGACGGGCTTCGTGATTGGCTTCCTCCTGCTGGGCCTCATCGACGTGAAGCCCCTGCCCACGCGCTACGCGACGCAGGCCTGGAACGTGGCGCGGCTGGTGGCCCGGGTCGCCTGGGACGTGCTGGTCGCCAACGTGCGCGTGGCCTACGAGATCGCCACGCCGAGGCTCATCTCCTGCCCCGCCATCTACCGCTACGAAATGGAGGCTCGGACGGACGCGGAGATCACCCTGCTGATGCTCATCGTCACCTTCTCTCCCGGGACGCTGGGGCTGGAGGTCTCCGAGGACCGGAAGGCCCTCTACATCCATGTGATGTTCGCCACGACGCGGGAGGCCTTCCGCCGGGAGCTCCGCGAGCGCGTGGAGAAGCCGCTGCTGAGGGCCCTGCGATGAGCAACGCCTTGCAGTTCATCATCCAGGGCACCCTGGGCGCGCTGTCCATCGCGATGCTCTTCTCGCTGCACCGGCTGGTCCGCGGACCGTCGCTGACGGACCGGGTCGTGGCGCTGGACCTCTTCTCGCTCCAGACGGCGGCGGTCATCACCGTCTATGCCCTGTGGGTGGGGCAGCCGGAGCTGGTGGACGTGGCGCTGGTGCTGGCCGTCATCGGGTCCATGGGCACCATCGTCATCGCGAGGTATCTCTACAGCGCGGGCAGGGGCAGACAATGAAGGACTTCATCACCGCGACGATGCTGCTCTCGGGGGCGCTGCTGATGCTCCTGGCGGGCCTGGGCTTGTTCCGGATGCCGGACCTGTTCCTGCGGCTCCAGGCGGCCGCGAAGGCCTCTTCCCTGGGGGTCGGCTTGCTGCTGGGCGCGGCGGCGCTGGGGCTGGGTGACGTCAGCGTGATCGCCCGCGCGGTGCTAGGGGTCGCCTTCGTCTTCGTGATGACGCCGGTGGCCACGCTGCTCATCGCGCAGGCCGCGTTCCGCGCCGGACTCCCGCTGTGGGAGCGGACGCACCAGAACGACCTGGAGGAACACCACCCCGCGGGCGGCCCGTACGAGCCCCGGCTGGGGCCCGACGGCGAGGACTGAGCGCGCGAGGCTCAGTCCGCCTTCACCACGTCCTCCTCCAGCGCGATGGCGGGGGACGCGCCGTTGTAGACGGCGGCGTCGAGCAGCCCCTCCTCGCGCGCCACCAGCACCGGCACCAGCATCTGCCCGGTGACGTTGGTCAGCGTGCGCATCATGTCGAGGACGCGGTCGATGGCGAGCAGGTAGCCCAGCCCCTCCAGCGGCAGGCCCGCGGAGCTGAGCACCACCGTGGCCATGACCACCGCCGTCCCGGGCACGCCCGCGGTGCCGAAGCTGCCCAGCACCGACGCCAGCAGGATGATGAAGTACTGCGACGCGGACAGCTCCAGGCTGAAGTACTGCGCGACGAAGAGCGACGCGATGGCCGGGTAGATGGCGCCGCACCCGTCCATCTTGATGCTGGCCCCCAGCGGCACGGCGAAGGCCGCGTAGTCCTTGTTGACGCCCAGGTTGTGCGTCACCGCGCGCAAGGCCACCGGCATGGACGCGAAGCTCGACGAGCTGACGAAGGCCACCTGCATGCCCGGCGCGGCGCCCCGGAAGAAGCGCAGCGGATTGAGCCCGTGCGTCATCAGGAGCCCGCCGTACACGAAGACGATGTGCAGCGCGCACGCCACGTACAGCGCCAGCACCAGCTTGCCCAGCGGGAGCAGGCGCTCGAAGCCATAGGTGCCCACCAGCGCGGCGATGAGGCCGAAGGTGCCCAGCGGCGTGAGCTCCAACACGAAGCGGGTGACCTGGATCATCGCGTCGCTGGCCTCGCGGACCAGCTCGCGCAGCCGGGCCGCCTTCTGGCCCAGCTTCACCAGCGCGAAGCCCAGCAGGCCGGCGAAGAAGATGACCTGCAGAATCTTCCCGTTCGCGAGCGCCGCGAACGGGTTGGTGGGCACCACGTCCAGCAGCACCTGGATGGGGCCCGGCACGTCCCGCGGCTGGTACGTTTCGCTGGCCATGAGCTGGCCCACGCCCTCCCCCGGGCGCAGCAGCGCGGCGACGCCCAGGCC